>JBEGPW010000090.1:0-5247 GCA_041181225.1 Actinomycetota bacterium
TTTCTGGCGACCTAACGGCCGCGCCTTCGGCTCCCGAAAGTTTCACACACTTTCATTGAGGTCTCGGGTGCCGCGTTGCCAGCAACCGACTTGCGTCGCTTGCTTTGGCTCCACGCCTTACCCTCGCCAGCGCACGAAACCCGCCGAAAGTTCGGCGGTAGCGCCGCCACGGTGCGTTGTCACGCATCGTCTCAGAGGCGGCTCACTTCTCACTAAGCCCAAGTTTTTCCACCTGGATGATTCCGTTTGGATCCTGTTCTCGTTTTGAGTTGTACTCGGAACAGCAGCACCCAACTGGCAATAAGAAATCCCAAACCGAATATATTGTCAAGATGTGTCTATAGTTGGTTACCAGACTCATTTGAGTGAAATTTTCGTTGGGGGATTTATGAAAATCAAGGTATTGTCACTTTTAGCAATTTCAGGACTTTTGTCCATTTGTGCAGCCACTCCAGCAAATGCATTTGCGGCCTCCACCTGCTCACCTAACGGGTTGTATTCCTTGGCTGATGTCGATTCTGGAATCACTGTCTGTCAAGATTCTTCAATCGCAATTGTGTTGGGTGCAGAGTCTGAACAAGTAGAGGTGCCCCAGAGCGGCGCCGTGATGTCATATCTTTATTTGAGCTCAGTTGACTCAACCATCAACCACGTATCAGTCTTTATCGATGATTATCAAAAAGTGGGACTGGTGCTTGATGATGTGTCATTTGGTGCAAAACTAGCGGTTGGATCAACAGGTTCGATTTCGACCCTGGCTACTTTTCCGGGCTGCGGTAACTCAAGTTACAGTCTCTTGCCGAAGCATTGGAACAAAACTTATTCTTGGTACTACAACTCCTCCAATTCACCAAGTTCATCGGCACTGGCACAACTGCAGTCGTCAATTTCGTTGTGGACATCGGGGGTTAACCGGTGCACTGGGCAGCTTTATTCGAGCACATTCGCGTCAACATACGCTGGCAGTACGAGCCTAAGCCCAAATGTCGCAGTCACTACCGTTAACGGTTCATCGGCCATTGGTTGTAGTTCGCCAGATGGTAAAAATGTAACGGGATGGTTGCAGCCGGATGGCACATCGTCAATGCTCGCAGGGACGTGTACTTGGCAATCTGGAAACCTTACGAATATCGCAGGCGAGTCGGACATCTTCGTCAACAAAAACTATTCGTTCTACTTTGGGTCAAGCACTGCAGGTTGCTCAGGTTCTCTTTATGACTTCAGGGAGATTGTCACCCATGAGTTTGGGCATGTTGTTGGCCTGGGTCACTCGTATCAGGTAGACAGGCAAATTATGAAACCAAACTTCAGCACATGTGAAACTGGTGAACGATTACTTGCTCCTGGCGACATTATCGGACTGCAGGTTTGGTACTAGAATGCGGTTTTCGCCTAGAACTAAGTACGCAGGCGTATTGGTGCCTCTAGTTCTGTTATTTGCCGCTACCGGGTGCAGCACTTTAGCACCCGATGGAGAACCAACTCAATTGCGTCCGAGTGCTGCCTGCATAAGTCGAGGCACCTTGTACGAGGAGAACCTAGAAGATTCACCAAAAGCAGTTTGCGTTGGACACGAAGTCAAAATTGTGCTCAAAAATGGCCAGAAAATTGCAGTTCCAGAAGTCGGGGTCTCTGGGGCGACAAGTTGCTCTGACTCTGCAATTGACGGGGCAAGCTATTGCTTCACAATCTTCACCGACGATGGTGGATTTCCTCATGTGTCCACAGAATGAGAAGGTTGGGGGTTCGAGTCCCTCCAAGCGCACGAAACCCGGTTTCTTCTCACGAGAGCCGGGTTTTTCACTTTTAAGGTTTATTTGGACTCGAACCCTAAGTTTCTGGCTCCCGAAAGTTTCACACACTTTCATTGAGGTCTCGGGTGCCGCGTTGCCAGCAACCGACTTGCGTCGCTTGCTTTGGCCCCGCGCCATACCCTCGCAAGCGCACGAAACCTCCGCAGGTTCTCACGACATGCGGAGGTTTTCTCATTGGCGGGTTCGCCGCCGCAATCCGCCTTCGCGCATTGCCCTAGGCGGCTCCCTTCTCACGAGAGCCGGGTTTTTTACTTTTAAGGTTTATTTGGACTCGAACCCTGAGTTTCTGGCGACCTAACGGCCGCGCCTTCGGCTCCCGAAAGTTTCACACACTTTCATTGAGGTCTCGGGTGCCGCGTTGCCAGCAACCGACTTGCGTCGCTTGCTTTGGCCCCGCGCCTTACCCTCGCTTCTCAATGAACTTTAGTGTGTTGTTCCAATTCGAAATAGGGGCCATTCGAACCAAGACATAAATTGAATACAAAATAAGTGCAAGCCAAGCGTTGATAAGCGAAAGCGACACCACCAGGCCACCATAGACAGTTGTGATGCCTAACCCCACCATTGAAAAATTCTCGAAAGCTCTTACGTTGACTGGAAAGTCTGGTGTCATTCTGAGTCCACCATATTTAAGTCGAGTCAGATAAATAGCCAAAAGTGTTACGGGGCTCCTGGCGAAAAGGATTACGCCAAAATAGAACACCGCCCAGTTCATGTTTGGAGTGTTGACGCCTTGCCCCAAAATTGAGACGCCAAAGGGAATCAGAGTCACTGTGAAGAACGTAAAAATCTGTTCCCACACCCAAATTTCGTTTGTCTCTGCAAAGTACTGACCCAAGGCATGATAGTCATACCAGATTGAGGCAATCACTAGAAACCCGAGGGTGAACGCAGCAAAGACCGGCCATTTGCTTGCCAGGGCTTCATTGAAGTCGCGAGCCGAGGTTATTTCGGAACCTACATGAATTAGGTCCAAAACCAACAGGGTGATAGCAATCGAAAAGACGCCATCGCTGAGTGAAAGCACCTTTGATACTGGGATGTTTTTAACCATTAGAGTTCGCCTTTTTGCTTCGGCTTAGAATGCGACCGAAGCCTTGATTTGGATTAAATGTTGAAAGTATTAACAACCCGCAGAGACCAAGCGAAACCAATGGATAGAAGAGGCTCAGGGTTGTCACAAGGATTCCGCCCACAGAAAATACGATTGTGCTTAGAAATATCCACTTTTGAACTTGCTCTTTGTCGAGTGGGAAATCTTCGGCGAACCTAGGCAGGCCATCGACTTTGAAGATCATTCCTAGACCGCCAACTATAAGGTTTGTCCAGTATTGGCCGTGCAAACAGATTGAGAAGAAAAATACGCCCCACTTCAGATTGGGGGTGTCAACGGTTTGGGCAAGCATTGCTATGGCAAATGGCATCAGTGTTACCCACATAAGTGTGAATCCGTGCGACCAGACAACGACGACCGTGGTGTTTAGAACATATTGGCTAGTTGCGTGATAGCTGTACCACCATGAAAAAAGAACTACGAACCCCAGCAAAAATGACGAAAAAACTGGAAGGTGCTCTTGCAAAGAGTGCAAAACATCTTCGCTTCGACTTATTTCGGGCACCAGCGAGACAACCTCTAGCCCTAAAAGAGTCAAAGCAATTGCGAAAATGCCGTCACTGAGTGAATCGATTAGTTTATGACTGATGTCTTTGAGTCGATTATTCATGCCTCAACCGCTTCTTCAGAGATGTTCAACAAGCGCCTCATCAAAGGCATAGAACTGTTAAATGAAGCAACTGGATTTACTTTGGTTAGAAGGTAAAGGCTGTAAAGCACCAGCGCGACCCATGGATACAACAGAGCAGTCACAACTGAGATTAACCCCAGCGCAGTTACTATTACGTTCAGCAGCACACCCATTTTGTGGTACTCAGCGCCGGTAAAAGGCGAATCCTCAGTGACCGTCATTGGTCGACGTCGCATTGCGAAGAAGAATAGAAGCTGAACTGGCCCTTCAATAAAGATCAAAAGCCCAAAATAGAAGACGGCCCAAGACATGTTGGGAGTATTAATGCTCTCACCCAGCAGCGCAGCGCCTGCCGGCACTAAGGCGGCAATCATAAATCCAAACCCGTGCTGCCAAACCATCACTGCATGAGGCTTTCCAGCAAACTGGGATTGAACGTGGTACTGATACCAGATGGCGTAGAGCACAAAGAAACCCATTACAAAAGAGAAGAAGATAGGCCATTCATGTAGTAACCCCTGATTCAAATCTTCATCCTCGGAGGCTTTTTTGATGGCCCCGATAAGGTCGAACCCCAGCAAGGTTAGGGCAATGGCAAAAATTCCATCACTCAATGTGTCGATGCGTGAGTGGTCTATGTCGGTGAATTTTCTCGCCACGCTGCCTCCTAATTATTTAGCAAAATACTAGCAGTGAAGAAACTCACAACATCGAGGTGGTGAGGCTAGGCAGGTTAGACGTTTCTGGTTCCCCAACGTCAGCTCCGCAGCAAACCGCCTAGTAGCGAATTTTGTTTTTAGTGAGAACCGCTCGCACTCGGGTTATCTGAGTGTCGAGCCAATCAATACTTCGATTTTGTTCAGCGACCGCACCCGAACTCGACCACTGGCCAATTAGGCTCGAGGTGGCTTTCATATAGTTTGCCTGGCGAGAAGAAGTAGCCTTTTTAGCGACCGCCCTAAGGTCGTTTAGATACAGGGTTTTGCAGGGGCCATAGCTCAGGCATTTTTGAAATAGAGTTCCCCGTGGCAATGCGGTTCGGGTTGGGTCAAAGTCACGCATCCAAGGAAAACCGATTTCTTTTGCGTCAACTTTAAAGAAGTAGTCATCTAGAAGTGTTGTGGTTCTGCGGTTTTCGCCAAAGGTTTGATCTGCACCCCAGGGCATCAAAGTGAACTTGCCATTTTGATTTGATCGCGCGAAATAGTTATTTACAATCGAGCCAGAATAGGAGTCCCAGTTGCCGGTGAAGTTATCGACGGCAAAGCCCATCACCAGTTTGGAGCGGTCAAACGAAACATCCATAGCCTTCCACCAGGCCGCCCCGGTCTTTGCCGATGAAACCGGCATCTTGGCAACTCTTATGGCCGCACTCAGGTCGTCTTTATTAGGTGTCGTTGACCAACCGACATCTACTGTGAAAGCTCCTGACGCGCCGTCGCCGTCGCTGTTGCCAGGTTTGAAATCTTTGAAGGCCTGGCCTTCATAAAGGTGTTTTGTTGGGTCGGTGAATCTCGAACTCAGCATTATTTCGTCTGGGGTTTCGACATTCAGGTAAAGACCTTTAAAAGTACCGTTGATAAAAAGTTGCGCGTATCCAGTTTTTGGAGCAGGCACGCCCATCAGGTTATAGAGCCGATAGGCCGATGCTTCGTGAATCATCGAGGTGTCTTGGGTCATGGCGTGCA
>JBEGPW010000091.1:0-97836 GCA_041181225.1 Actinomycetota bacterium
CAGGCGGCTTTCTAAAGTCCCGCTCGCTTTAGTTTCTGGTGGGGCGTGCGGGACTTGAACCCGCGACCGACGGATTATGAGTCCGCTGCTCTAACCGGCTGAGCTAACGCCCCCAGCCTCAATAAGACTACTCGTCGTTTGTCTTGAAGGTGTCGGCGGCTTTCTTCATTCCGCGTTTGACTTTCTTGGATGCGCGTTTGACGCCCTCAACGACCTCGTCGCGAATGTCGTCAAGACGCTCCTGAACTTCTTCGAACCTGTCGGTGGCTTTTTCGCGCAGGCCAGATGCTGCCCCTCTCAACTCGAGTGCTGCCAGACGAAGTTGCATTACACGGTTGTGCAACGTCTCGCTCAAAGTACCAATCGGTTCGTCATAGCTTTCAAGGTTGTCATAGGTGGTTCCGTCGCCTACACCTTCACCGCGATAGAGGCTCTCAAAAATGTCTAGAGTGCGGTTGATGTCGTGGGCTTGAATCAAATGCAGCGAGTTTTCGCTCAGCCTCTCGAGCTCGACTTCATCGGCGGTGAATATTCGATTCAATCGATCGGCAAACATTGCGACGTCGTCAGGCTCGAACAGGTAACCATTATCGCCGTCGTGCACCAGGTGTGGCAGCGCCATGGCATCGGCGGCAACGACGGGGCGACCAGACGCCATTGCCTCCATAGTGGCAATGCTCTGCAGCTCGGCGATTGAGGGCATAGCGAAGACCGTCGCACGATCGTAGGCCCGAGGGAGTTCTTCTTCGGTGACGTGACCGAGAAACTTCACGCTTTGAGATATTCCAAGTTCTTCTGCGAGATTAGCTAAGTTCTTGCGCTCGCTTCCGTCGCCAACAATTTCTACCAAAACACCGAGCTCGGCTGGCAGGCTTGCAACAGCTTTCAACAGGTTGTGGATGTGTTTCTCGTAATCGAGCCGACCGACAAACAAAACCCTTGGTGGGTGGTTACTCGTCGCAGCCGTGTTTGCAAACTTGGAGGCATCGATTCCACAGCTGATGGCCAACACGCCCGAGAGCCCCGACGCAGCCTCTAGTAAATCGGCGGCTCGACGGGTCGGAGTCGTGACGTAATCAGCCAGCCGCAATACCCGGCCGGCGTCGAGCCAAGCCAACTTCATAGCTGTTTTTTTGAACCAGTTTGGAATCACGACGGTGTAGCGCATTAAATTCTCGGGCATGATGTGGTTTGTCGCGACCAGTCGAACGCCTTGCTTCTTAGCCGCTCGAGACAAATATCGCCCGACAATCAACTGCGACTGACTGTGCAGCGCATCGGGTGCGATGTTTCGTAAAAGTCGGTTCGCTTTGGGTTGAAAGGTGTACGGCCAGACGTATCGCAGAGTCGCGTGTGGCCACCAACGAACCGACTTGATGCGGTGAACAATGATCTCGGCATCGTCGTGAGTTTCGAGGAACCGGCCGTGAATCTTTGAGAAAGCGGGAGCTACGACATGCACCTCGTGGCCACGACGAACAAGACCAGCGGCTAACCTTTCGGCGAACCGAGCGGCGCCGTTGATGTCTGGTGGAAAGGTGTCACAAGCTATGACGATGCGCATAACTGCGATTTTACGCTAAAGCAAGCGCCGTCGAGTGATGCGAGCTCGAAGATTCTTGGCTAGCTTCATCTCTGGATGCACTTGGGCCAAGAGGAGTACTCCAGTGACCGCTAAAGCCGCGCACACTATAAACGGAAGTGCGATCAAAACGCTAACTCCATCCATCTCGCCCAAAATGACAACGCCAACAACCACCGCCACCAGAGGATCAATCACGGTCAACCCAGCGATGACAAGATCTGGTGGACCAGATGCATATGCGTTTTGGACGAACCAGCCGCCAAGAGCCATGGCAACTATAAGAGCGAGTGCGCAAAAGATCGTGAGCCATTCGAACTCGGCCTGCTCGATTCGGGCGATGACTACTTTTGCAAGGGTCGCTACAAAACCGTAAAGAACGCCGGTGCCGACGATGTAGGCCAGCGCGCTAAGTCGTTTTCCGAATCTTAGAAATGCAACTCCGAAAACAATCAGAATGGAAACCAACACTGTCAAAACCGAACGGAGCTTGTTGTCGTCGATCTTTGGTTGGGTGGCAGCTAGAGAAGCCGCGACTACGAAACCTGCGATCCCAACGGTGCACAGCGAAATCGCTAACAGCGTGGCTCGATTGAGGCGAGTTTTAGTGAGTCTTGCGTTCAGGAATGAAGTTACCACAAGGGCAATTACACCGACCGGCTGAACGACGATAAGTGGCGCGAGGCTGAGGGCGGCGAGCTGCAAGACAGTGGCCAGACCTAAAAGTGAAGTGCCGGCCAGCCACCTAGGTCGGCGCATAACACCCACGAGCTGCTTGAGGTTCAATACACTCCGGATTGAGGCTTTTGAGCGAGCGGATTTTTGAGCAGACCCAACCGCGTCATTTTGAAACTGCGCCCCAAAAGACATCGCGAATGCACCAACCGCTGCGAGGCTGATTGCGACAATACGGGCAAATTCAAACAACGTCGAATACCTCTCAAAAAATGGCGACTGCAACTGCCAATAAGACTACCTCTGCCACGATAAATTCAAGGAATGACTATTCGCTCAATCCACATCAAGGGCTCCCCCGTTTTGCATGCTCGCGCAAGCGAGGTCGAGGTATTCGACCGTTCGCTTAAAAAACTTGTCAACGACATGTATGAAACCATGGATGAAGCGCCGGGAGTTGGGCTGGCTGCCCCCCAGGTAGGTGTGGCCTTGAGGGTTTTTGTTTATGACTACGAAGACGCAGAGGGGAACCCGGTGAGGGGTGAAGTGATAAACCCGAAATTGGAGCTCGGCAAGCTATCACTCGAGCCGGCAAGCGAAGACACCGACTCTGAAGGCTGCCTGTCTTTTCCCGGCGAGCGTTTTCCGACGAGACGGGCCGACTGGGTCAAAGTCACTGGAGTGAATCTAAGACAGGAACCCATCGAGGTTGAAGCCACCGGCTGGTTGGCAAGAATCTTTCAGCACGAATTCGACCACTTGGAGGGAACGCTATATGTCGACAAGTTGGAGAGTCGGTACCTACCCGAGGTTGATGAGATAACCGAGCGAAGAGGCTGGGGCAAACCAGGAAAGACTTGGATACCAGGTCTCGACAACCTCGAAGATTAGTCTTCGACGATGAAGCTGCCTGACTCATAAATGGCGAGCGCTAACTGCGCGCGCGTTGCAAATCTAAAGCGACTCTTTATCTGTTGATAAATTTGAACGACCTCATCTGGGGCAATGTTCAACTTGACCGCCGTTTCAGAGTCAGTTAGCCCTGCAACAAATGCGTCGAGCACACCACGTTGAGAGCTCGTTAGGTTCTCAACCGCGAAGTTGAAATCGGCGTTCGGCTCGGTTTTGACTTCTGAACCAGAAAACTGGTTAACGAGTGCAAGATAGAAACTTTCTTGCGCTCCGACAGAAACTTCGCGAATGGTTGCAAGCAAAAGTTCGGAGCCAGATTCCTCAGCTACGAAGTCTGAGGCCCCTGCCCGAATCACTGCAATGTCTAACTCGGCTGTGAAGTAGGGTGCCGTAACAATCATTCGCGGCGGAAAGTCTTGGGCATCGAAGAAGAGGTCATTGACCTGTGCAACCAGCCTGTCACCGCTGTTTTTAGCCAACCTGTGGTCGATGAGCAAAACATCCAAGGCTAGATTCGACACAACAGTCAACAGTCGGGCTTCTTCGGAAGCTTCGAAAACAACCTTCATGTCGGGCTGGGAATCAATCAACATTCGCTTGCCCGAACGAATGTCACTATTGGGGCTAACGATTCCAACTCTAATTTTTGACAAAACTACCGGCCGGCCCCTGGAGTGGCGACAGCGCGAAGGTTTGGGAATATTGCCGAAATAGTTAACCCGACTCCTGGAACTCGGGTAGCTTCAACTGCCCCGCCGAAAAGAGCCGCCCGTTCTCGCATAGCGGTGATGCTTGCACCCACCACCGGTTTTAGCAAAGCGTCTAAATCTTCTTGAGCGTCGTAATCGAGCGAAAGATCTTCTCCCAGAGCGATGGCTGCGGCTTTGCGAGCTCGGTTGCTGTGTTCGATTCCATTGTCTTTAATGAGAATCTGCATTCCCTCTTCAACCCAAGAGAAATCGACACTGATTGAACTGCCGGTTGTCGAATGCTCCTTTGTATTCTCTAGGGCATCGAAGACGATTCGATAGATGGCCAGCTCGGCACTCTCGGTCAGGCTAAACCGAACTCCTTGGTGAGACAGACTCGCCACAAAGCCGAACTCTCTCATCTGAATCACCAGTTGTTCGATGTCATCAATGCCAGGAGGTGCGGCCTGAATTCCAATGTTTCGGTTCAGCTGATCGTAAAGGCGCCGAAGCTCTTGATGAGCCGATCGCGCGTTATAAGCGACACGGTCGAGCGCTCTAGCCGCCGCATCAGAGTCGAGTTTGGCAGCGTAGCTGCCGCCTTCAGCCTGACTCAAAACAGCCGTGATGTCTTGAAGAATTACTTCTGTTAGCTCCCTGGCAATTTGAAACCGCTGCTCCTGTTCGGCGAATTTGAGGTTGGTGGCAGCGGATTCGTTTGCGGCCACGATTTTGTCAAACGATGTTCCAACGTGGACAACCCGCGCGAAGGTGTACCGACCCAAAAAATATGCGAGTGCCGATGTTGAAAGCGCGAGACAAAGTTGGCTTATCAGGAGCGTTAAGTTAGTGGCAACGCCCAAATGTGCGCTGGCCGAAAACAACGGGGCAATCATGGATGTCAACGCAACGCCTAAAATGACGATCCGACCTCGAGCGCCATTGGAGACCGATGATAGATAGATAGCGGCAATCGCGGCGACAACGCTAAAGCTAAGGCTTTCAACTAAATAGAAATGTAGCGGTGTTGTAGCCAGCAGCAACGCGGAGGCAACGTAGGGAAAGCGGCCTGCAAACACGACGGCGGCGGAGAACAACGCGGCCAACAGCAAATATGTAGGCCCTTGAAAAACCAAGTCAAGAGCGCCTGTCACCACGAAAATAACTAAGGCAAAGACGATGCTCGGAAGCCATGGTTTGCTTTGGATCCACTTAATCAACGTGGCCTCCTGAGAAAAAAGGTGGCTCCCCGACTTGGACTCGAACCAAGAACCCTCCGGTTAACAGCCGAATGCTCTGCCAATTGAGCTATCGAGGAATGTGTCTTTCGACAACTAGAAAACAATAGCAAATAAAGGCCTAATAACCAAGTTGAGCGTCGACTAGCCCAACAAGTTCACGCTTAGAAGCGAAACGCTCGACATTAGCTTTGATTCGTTTCTAAAAGAGCCTCAAAACCATTGGTCGAGTGTCTGCGGAGTGCGGTGTGATGATCAGATTTGGTGCAGACCACAGTGAATGTCCGTCGGGCAATGGCTCGGGATCTGTAACGTCGATTGCTGCCCCCGCTATGGTTGAGGCTCTTAGGGCAATGTCTAGTGCCTGGCTGTCAACCATTTGCCCTCTCGCAATGTTCACTAAATACGCAGAGTTTTTCATGAGACTGAAACGCCGCAAGTTGAAAAGACCTTTGGTTTCGCCGGTTAGCGCAGCTGCCAAAATGACGATATCGGCATCGGGTAAGGCCATGTCGAGAGCCTCGAAGCCCAAGCATCTGGTTGCTCCGTCTAGCTTGAGTTCAGGACGCTTGCGAATCACGGTCACATCGGTGTTGAACGGAGCCAAAAGCCTGAGAAGCTCCTCGGTGATACCTCCGCCTCCGATTACCAAAATTTTGCTTTCGTAAAGACTCACAGCGAACTGTCTGCCCCAGGTTCTTGCCTCTAGCCTCTCTGGGAGAGCCCTGCAAAGAGCGAGGGTTAGAGCCAGGGCATGTTCGGCGACAGGTTCGCTGAAGCATCCCTTCGCACTGGTGAATGTAAAAGGGCGTTGGATAATGTCTGCGAAGGCGTCTACTCCGGCGAACGGAAGCTGCACCCATTCCAGTTGTGGGTTCTCGTCAAGCAGTTGCGAGAGCCTTTGGGGTGCAGAGTAGTCAGTCCAAATGACGGCCCTAACCTCTTTAGAAAGTTCGGCCACCTGGCCTCCCCCGGCTGCAACTGCAGCCTCGTATTCCGGAAAGCTTTTAGGTTCGATGGCTACCAGTAATCGTGTCATTGGCGTAACGACCTGCGTTGGGCTTCAATAGCCATTAGCTTGCCTTGAACATCGCGGTGAGCGTCGGCTTCGGCATTTGGGTCTAGTCGCCTTAGCTGAGCGAGTAACGCATTTTTTTCACGATTCAGAACGTTATCGAGTGCTCTAATCAAGACGCCCTCTGCATAAGCCGCGAGGCCAGCTTCGTTGCTGGCCGGCAAGGTAGTCGCGGCGATTTCTCGCAAGAGATCTTGAAGGTCATCGGGCAACAGGCCCGAAATCTGTCGAAGGTATTCAGAATGCCCCTGACTCAAGATTGCGCCATTGGCTCCAAGAGCGCCCGAAATCGCGCGCCCTATCGCAGCGTGAGCCGGAGCGGCAAAGCCAGCGGTCACGATTCGGCCCAGAACGGCGAAGGGTAGAGCCTGCGGGACTTGCAAGAGGACCTCGAGCGTGGTTCTTTCCATGCGATTTGTGGGGTCAGCCAGGTTGACCGCGGCGAACTCGGGTTCAGATTCTGTTCCTAGAGCTGAAGCAACTGGTTCATTAAGCCTTAGGCCCGCAACCGACTCATTACGAGCCGACTTAGCGGCATTTCTAACGAACCCAGCGACCTCGTTAGAATCGAGATTTGTCCAGCCGGCCAGCTCACGAATGTAGGCCGACTGAACCGACGTGTCAGTGATTCCAGCGACAATGAGAGCGGCGGACCTGGCAGCTGATACTCGACCTTCTAATGATTCCAAATCGAAATTTCCAAGTTTCTGTTTGATGGCGAACTCAAACAGCGGTCTCCGAGCATGGATCATGGCAACAACAGCTTCATCGCCCCGTTGCGATCGCAAGTCACAGGGGTCGAGCCCATCGGGGCCGATTGCAACGAATGTCGCGGCTCCAAACTTGTGGCTGTCTGCAAATGCCCGCATAGCAGCTTTTTGGCCGGCAGCGTCGGGATCAAAAGTGAAAATAACCTCTGCGGGGGCGTCTTGCTGCGACGAAAGGAGTCGATTTAGAGTGCGGATGTGTTCGTCACCGAAAGCCGTTCCACATGTTGCCACAGCAGTGGTAATGCCTGCCAAATGACAAGCCATAACGTCGGTGTAACCCTCGACGACAACAACTTTTTGAGATTTTGCTATGTCACGCTTTGCTATGTCAATGCCATAGAGAACCTGAGACTTGTGATACACGGGGGTATCTGAGGTGTTTAGATATTTCGGTCCATTATCGTCGTCAAAGAGCTTTCGTGCTCCAAAGCCAATCACCTGGGCTGTGGTGTCGCGAATCGGCCAAATTAAGCGACCGCGAAACTTGTCGTATGCCCCTTTATCGCCCATGCTCGCAAGCCCAGCAGTGACAAGCTCGTCGGCCGTGAAACCCTGACCTAAAAGGTGGTCGCTCAAATTGCGCCAACCCTGAGGTGCGTATCCGATTCCAAAAGTTTTGGCAGCGGCCTGATCAAAACCCCTGCCAGCCAAAAAATTTCGCCCGGTGGCTGCGCCATCGGTTGATAACTGTGACTCGAAGTAGGCCGCCGCCGCGGTGTTTGCCTCAAAGATTCGCGCCCTCTGCCCATAGGCGGGGTCTGCGCCGCCCTCTTCATAAGTGAGCGCAAAACCGATTTTTGAAGCTACTTTTTCTACCGCCTCAGAAAAAGTGAGGTTCTCGAGGCGCTGAACAAACTTATAGACATCGCCACCCTCGCCGCAGCCAAAGCAGTGATAGAAACCCTGTGAGGGCCGAACGTTGAAAGATGGCGACTTCTCGTCGTGAAAAGGGCAAAGACCCTTTAGCGAACCAACACCGCCGGTTCGAAGAGCGACGTATTCGCCGACAACGTCTGCGATGTTCGTGCGCGCCTTGACCGCCTCGATGTCTTTTGCGCTTATCTTGCCGGCCATGTGAAAAGTCTAGTTTGCCGAGGCGACAAGCCGGTTGTGCCAGCTCAGCGCGCTCTGGTCGGTGAGGGAGGCGATTTGGTCTAAGACAACTCGATGTTTAGCGGTGTCATCGCGTGCCGACAACCAAAAAGCCGACTGAACGGTGTCAAGCTCAGAACCATTGCTTGCAATTAGGGCGTCGGCCAGCTCGGTCAAAATCGCGCGTTGCCACTCGTAATAAGGTCGGCGAGATTCATGCGACATCAAAAACGCAGAAACCAAACCCTTCAGCACAGCGATCTCAGCCGCGACCGATTCAGGAACCTTTACCCGAGAACTAAATCTGGTTAGAACATTGCTTGAAGCCTCGGAAAACGTGAAGTCGGTGGTTTGCCCCACGAAGCGCCCAATCAGCGCGCTCGAGAGGTTCTTGAGACGGCCCAGAGCCCGAAGCGAGTGGTCAAACGACGTTGGCCAATATTCAAGCCGCTTGAGATTCTCTAGCGCTTCTTCAAGTTGAGCTTCAGCAAGCTGACCGCCCTCCCAGTAGCCAATTTTCTTTATCAGTTCCTTAGTGGCAGCGGGGTCACCAATTACTTTGAGGTCAACATAACCAGAGACAATCGCATCTTCGAAGTCGTGAACCGAATAGGCAACGTCATCGGCAAAATCCATAACTTGAGCTTCGACGCACTTCAAAACGTTCGGCGCCCCGGAGCGGAACCACCCAAAGACTTCTGCATCGTCGTCGTAAACCCCGAACTTAGAGCTGCGATCAGCGCCGGGGTCAATGACAGCAGATTTCTGCAACCAAGGATATTTACAGGTCGCGTCGAGCGAAGCTCGAGTCAGATTTAGGCCTAAAGAAGAACCATCGATTGCCACGACCTTTGGTTCTATCCGAGTCAGCAAACGAAGGGTTTGCGCATTACCTTCGAATCCCCCAAAATCTGAAGCCCAATCATTTAGAGCTCGCTCACCGTTGTGGCCGAAAGGCGGATGCCCAAGGTCGTGGGCAAGACAAGCCATATCGACTAGGTCTGCATTTAGACCAAGATCGACGGCCATTTCGCGCCCTATTTGTGCCACTTCTAGCGAGTGGGTCAGGCGAGTGCGAGCGTAGTCGCCGTTTGATGGAGACAAAACCTGGGTTTTAGCACCAAGTCTTCGAAGAGCCGACGAATGAAGTACCCGCGCACGATCACGGGCAAATTCACCGCGTCGAGAACCTGAGCTGCGGTCTTCAGAAAGAAACCGTTCCCGATCGAAATCGGTGTAACCGTATTCAGGCCCGCGCTCACTGCCGTTCATTAGCCCCCCGAAACGTTGAGCTCGGCCTCGAGCAGTGCGATGGCTTGAGCACCTTGCAGCTCACGTGAATCAAGCCAGTGTTCTGGCAGAGCTGTGCGTTTTTGCCCGCCAAGTCGACCGCGAGGGCCCTCGGCAAGCTCGCCAGGATAAGGTTCGTCGAAGTCGAGCGTGGCAAGGATGTCATCCATGTGGATTAAAGATTCAACCTGTGCCAATGTGGTTCTAAAGTCGCCGCCCACCGGATAACCCTTGAAATACCATGCAACGTGTTTGCGAATGTCTCGGCAGGCTCGGCCCTCGTCACCATCGAAAAACTCGATAAGCAATTCTGCGTGACGCTTGAAATACTCGGCGACGTGACCCAGGTTCGGTTGCACGATGTCGATCGCCACGTCGGCTTTTGGGTCGATAGCGTAGGCGTCGAACGCTTTCTGCAAATCGGCAAACAACCAAGGACGGCCAAGGCAACCTCGACCAACTACGACACCGTCTACGCCAGTCTCACGCATCATCTTGATAGCGTCGGCAGCCGACCAGATGTCACCGTTGCCGAGAACCTGAACGTCGGGCAGTGACTCTCGCAAATCTGCGATTGCCTGCCAATCGGCCTGCCCCGAATAATAGTCATTTGCAGTTCGTCCGTGTAGGGCAACCGCTGTTACTCCTGCGTCGCGCGCAGCCTTGCCCGAGTCGAGAAAGGTGAGGTGGTCTTGGTCGATTCCCTTGCGCATCTTGATGGTGACCGGAACATCGCCTGCCGCGCGAACCGCAGAGTTCACGATGCTCGCAAACAAATCGCGCTTCCATGGCAGCGCTGCTCCCCCGCCCTTTCGTGTGACCTTAGGAACCGGGCATCCGAAGTTTAGGTCGATGTGGTCGGCGCGATTCTCGGCTACCAACATGGTCACAGCTTCGCCTACCGTTCTCGGGTCTACTCCGTAAAGCTGCACCGATCGCGTGTTCTCGCTTTCGTGATGGCCGATTAGCCTCATCGACTCTTCGGTTCGTTCGACTAAGGCACGAGAAGTGACCATCTCAGAAACAAACAAACCGCCACCAAACTCGCGGCAGAGCCTTCGATAGGCAGTATTTGTAATTCCTGCCATTGGAGCCAACACCACCGGTGTATCAATTGCAATTGACCCGTACCGAAGTGCGGGCTTAGCAGCCAAAGTAGTGTCTTGCGAGTTAGTGCCCATTATCAGCCGACTAGCTTTGCGCCCAAATATTCGCGCAGCTTTGAAAGTGAAACTCGCTCTTGAGCCATTGAGTCGCGCTCACGCACGGTAACTGCCTGGTCGTCAAGTGATTCGAAGTCGACGGTGATGCAAAACGGAGTGCCGATTTCATCTTGACGGCGGTATCGTCGACCAATCGCGCCAGAGTCGTCAAAATCGATGTTCCAATATCCACGAAGTTCTTGAGCTAAATTTCGAGCAATCGGTGAAAGGTCTTCGTTGCGCGAAAGCGGCAAAACAGCTGCTTTGATTGGCGCCAAACGATAGTCCAAGCGAAGCACAGTGCGAACATCGACGCCACCCTTAGTGTTCGGGGCTTCATCCTCGTGATATGCATCAACCAAAAAAGCCATGAGCGAGCGGGTCAGTCCGGCAGCTGGCTCAATGACGTATGGAAACCAGCGCTCATTTTTGGTCTGGTCGAAATAGCTTAGGTCAACGCCTGATTCGCGCGAATGGGTGCGAAGGTCAAAATCGGTGCGGTTAGCAATTCCCTCAAGCTCACCGAACTCAGAACCGGTGAAGCCAAAGCGATACTCGATGTCAACCGTGCGCTTTGAGTAGTGGGAAAGCTTCTCGGTTGGGTGCTCAAAAAGGCGCAGGTTGTCTGGATTGATGCCTAGGTCGGTATACCAGTTCAGGCGCTGTTCGATCCAGTAGTCGTGCCACTCTTCGTCGCTGCCAGGTTCGACGAAAAACTCCATCTCCATCTGCTCAAACTCACGTGTTCTAAAGATGAAGTTTCCTGGAGTAATTTCGTTACGGAAGGACTTGCCAATCTGGCCGATGCCAAACGGTGGCTTGATGCGCGCCGCGTTGAGAACGTTTGCGAAGTTAACGAAAATTCCTTGAGCGGTCTCGGGACGAAGATAGTGCATGCCTGATTCGTCTTCGGTAGGACCAAGATGGGTCTTGAGCAGTCCGTTGAACATTTTTGGTTCGGTCCAAATGTCTTTTCCACCGCAGTTCGGGCAGGAAATCTCAGACATTCCTTGAGGGGCTCGACCCTTCTTTTCTTCAAAGGCCTCTTCTAGGTGATCCTGGCGAAAACGTTTGTGGCAGCTCGTGCATTCGATCAGAGGGTCGACAAACTCAGCGACGTGACCCGAGGCCTCCCACACTTTGCGAGGCAAAATGACCGAAGAATCGAGCCCAACAATGTCTTCACGACTGTTGACCATGGTGCGCCACCAAGCGCGCTTGATGTTCTCTTTAAGCTCCACACCGAGGGGTCCGTAATCCCAAGCCGAACGGCTGCCACCATAGATTTCTCCGGCCTGAAAAACAAAGCCGCGACGCTTAGCCAAAGAGATTACTGAATCAAGACGATTAGGGGTTGCCACTGGTGCTCCGACTACTAGATGAAAAGAATTCGCTGAGCGATAAAATCTCTGCCGGCTCCTAGTTTAGTTTGCTGCGACATCGTTGGGCCGGTCAACTGCTCCACCGAACCGACGAGTTCTAGACCCGAATTGCTCGATAGCCCTCCATAGATGGCGACGGTCGAAATCTGGCCAAAGCGTGTCTAGAAAGACAAATTCGGCATAAGCCGACTGCCAAAGCAAAAAGTTACTAACCCGTTGCTCGCCTGAGCTGCGCAAAAACAAATCAACATCAGGCAGATATGAACTGTTGAGATAGCGAGAGACCGTCTTTTCGCTGATGCCACCGGGCTTTAGCTTGCCGGAGGCAACATCCAACGCTATTTGATTTACCGCGTCGGTAATTTCGATGCGAGAGCCATAGTTGACACACATGGTGAGGGTCAGTCGGCTGTTCCTTGCGGTTAGCGCCTCTGCGGCCTGAAGCTCGTTGACGACTGAACCCCAAAGTTTCGGGCGGCGACCGGCCCAGCGAATGCGAACACCCCAGTGATTGAGCTGGTCACGCCGGCGACGCAAAACCTCGCGATTGAACCCCATCAAAAACCGAACCTCGTCTGGAGAGCGTTTCCAATTCTCGGTTGAAAAAGCGTAAACGGTGAGGTGAGTAACACCGGCCTCAAGCGCGCCAGCAACTACATCGAGCAACGCTGCCTCGCCGGCTTTATGACCTTCGACGCGAGTAAGACCTCGAGCGTTTGCCCACCGACCGTTTCCATCCATCACAATTGCGACGTGTTTCGGAACAACCGTTTCTTTTGCTAAAAAGTCGGCCATTGCGAGGTCAGGTCGCCCAATCGGCAAGAAACCTGTTGTAGCGTCAATGTTCCATTTCACTTTAGCTCCTAACGCTCAACGTGCTCGAGCGACTTCAAACCTCGCTCGATATGCCATCGGCTATAAGCAGCAACGATACCCGACGCCGACAGGGCCGTGCTCTCAACGCTGGATTCGAGAAGCGGCCAGTCTCCCGTCATCAAAGCGGCAAGATGATTTCTCGTCTCTTCTTCGATTACGGCCATTCCGGGCGCCCGGCAGGCGTCGCAGAGCACACCTCCGAGCTGCATCGAAAAAGCCCGGTGTTGCCCGGTTTTGTCGCACAGCGAACATTTCTCGAAGTTTGGAGCCCAGCCAGCAATCGATAGCGCTCGCAAAAGATAGGAATCGAGAATCAAAGAAGAAGGATGCTCGGCCCGCGAGAGCGACCGTAACGCTCCAACCAAAAGGAGGTATTGCTGAGGCGAAGATTCATCTCCGGTGAGCTTCTCGGCGGTTTCGACAATTGCCGTGGCAGCCGTATAAGACGCGTAATCGGCGATGATCTCGCGACCATATGAAGAGAGGGTTTCGACCTGACTCACCGTGTCTAAGCTGCGACCCTCGAAAAGCTGAACGTCGACCACCATGAAGGGTTCTAGGCGCGAACCAAACTTCGAGGTTGTGCGTCTGACGCCTTTGGCAACCCCGCGAATTTGGCCGTGGTGGCGCGAGAGCATAGTCACTATGCGGTCGGCTTCACCCAAGTTGTGAGTTCTAAGAACCACGGCTTCGTCGCGATAGAGAGGCATCGGCTTTAGCCTCGAATGGCGCGGTTCACACCTGAAATGACTGCCTTGAGCGACGCCGTTGCGATGTCTCCGTCGATTCCCACGCCCCACAGTGTGCGGCCCCGGTATTCGAGTTCTATGTAGGCCGCCGCCTGCGAGTCACTGCTGGCTCCAAGAGTGTGTTCAACATAGTCGAGCAACCGAACCTCAACGCCTTGTTTTGAAAGAACGTTTAAGAATGCCGAAATCGGACCGTTTCCGGTGCCTTCAACACCCACTTCGCCGGTGCCGTCGCGAAGAGTCACTTCGAGATTCACCACGCCATCCATTTCGCTTGATGTTCGCATCTTTTTGAGCTCAAAACGGCCCCACTTTAGCTCGGCCTTCTCAGACGGAGCGGGCAAATATTCATCGCAGAACGTGTGCCAAAGTTCTTCAGAGGTTACCTCGCCACCAACCTCGTCGGTCTTGTTTTGAACAACTCTTGAAAACTCAATCTGAAGCTTTCGCGGCAGGTCAAGATTGTGATCGGCTTTGAGCAGATAAGCCACTCCGCCTTTACCAGACTGCGAATTGACACGGATAACCGCCTCATATGTGCGACCGAGATCCTTAGGGTCGATGGGTAGGTACGGCACCGCCCAAACCAAGTCGTCAACCGAAACTTTGCGTTCGGTGGCATCTTTGTGCATTGCCTCGAAACCCTTTTTGATGGCGTCTTGGTGAGAGCCACTGAAAGCGGTGAATACCAGATCGCCACCATATGGACTTCGTTCGTGAACCGGTAACTGGTTGCAGTATTCAACGGTGCGGCGAATTTCGTCTAGGTTGCTGAAATCAATGTGAGGGTCGATTCCCTGGCTGAAGAGATTCAAACCGAGCGTAACCAGATCAACGTTGCCGGTGCGCTCTCCATTGCCAAAAAGACAGCCCTCGATGCGATCGGCACCAGCTAGATAACCAAGCTCGGCGGCCGCAACTCCCGTGCCACGGTCGTTGTGCGGGTGGAGCGAAATCAACACGCTATCTCGACGGTTGATGTGGCGAGACATCCATTCAATTGAATCGGCATAAACGTTTGGTGTTGCCATTTCAACGGTGGCAGGCAAATTGATGACCATTTGACGCTCTGGTGTCGGCTTGATGATTTCGATTACCGCGTTGCAAACCTCAAGGGCATACTCAAGCTCGGTTCCGGTGTAGCTCTCGGGCGAATACTCATAGAAAAACTCAGTGTCGGGCATGGTTGCCTCAATTTCAAGACACTTCTCGGCTGCGTGGGTGGCAATTGCCATGATTCCGGCTTGGTCTTGATTGAAAACTACCCGGCGCTGAAGCACCGATGTTGAGTTGTAAAAGTGAACAATCGCACGCCCCGCTCCGGTAAGTGGCTCATATGTGCGCTCGATTAGTGCATCGCGCGCCTGAGTTAAAACCTGAATGGTGACGTCAGCAGGAATGTGACCGTCTTCGATGAGGAGCCTCACGAAATCAAAATCTGTTTGACTTGCCGAAGGGAATCCAACTTCGATTTCTTTGTAGCCCATCTTGACGAGCAGCTGAAACATCTTGAGTTTGCGCTCTGGACTCATTGGGTCGATGAGAGCTTGATTGCCATCGCGAAGGTCGACGGCACACCAGCGCGGGGCTTTAGTGATTTTTTTATCTGGCCAGGTGCGGTCGGCGAGTTCGACTTCGATCTGTTCGTGAAAAGGCTGGTATTTGTGAACCGGCATGCCCGATGGGCTTTGAGTGTTTTGCATTTTTAGGGGCTCCTACTAAGCGCTTTTAGCTGTCTTCTTTAGGCCGACACTAAGCACCGCAACGAGGATGGCCTTAGGTTTAGGCCTCGTTGCGGCAACTGAGAAGAAGGAGCTCGAACTGCATCTTTTTAGAATAGCACCCGAGGCGCTACCAATCGAGCGCCTAAAAGCCGAGCCTGCCGAGTTGTTTGGGGTCACGTTGCCAATCTTGGGCAACCTTGACGTGTAGGTTTAGGAACACTTTTGAACCGAGCAGAGACTCGATTTCAAGCCTGGCTCGAGTTCCAACATCTTTGAGGCGAGAACCACGATGACCGAGGATGATGCCTTTCTGGCTATCACGCTCCACAAAAATATTGGCGTGAATGTCGACCATATTGCGTCCCTCGCGCTTGTTCATTTCATCGATGGTAACCGCAAGCGAGTGCGGCAACTCATCGCGCACACCCTCGAGTGCCGCCTCGCGAATCAATTCGCAGATGCGCTGCTCGTTGCTTTCGTCGGTTACCCACTCGGTTGGATAAAGTGCAGGTGAGACCGGCATCAGCTTGACGAGAACATTTACGAGGTCTTCAAGCTGGTCTCCTTCAATGGCAGATACCGGCACAATGGCCGCCCAGTCTCGCAACGCCTGAACCGCCAACAGCTGCTCAGCTAGAGACTTGCGGTCAACAAGTTCACTTTTAGTGACGACCGCGACCAACTTTGCACCGCGAAACTGATCGAGCGAAGCGTTGATGAAAGTGTCGCCAACCCCGATTTTCTCGTTAGCCGGAATGCAAAAACCAATCACGTCGACATCGGCCAGCGTCGACTCGACCAGATTGTTTAGTCGCTCGCCTAGAAGAGTGCGGGGACGATGCAGCCCTGGCGTGTCGACAAGGACCAGCTGACCAAGCGGGCGATGAACCACTCCCCGAATTGCCCGACGAGTGGTCTGTGGCTTCGAGCTGGTGATCGCTATTTTTTCGCCGACGAGAGCATTTGTGAGCGTTGATTTGCCAACGTTAGGACGACCAACAAATGACGCAAACCCAGCGCGATGATTCTCAGAAGAGTTGAAATCTGAATTCTTTGGTGCTTCAGTCATTTACTTGTCCTTTTCGTTCAAAGCGGCTTGAACATCGGCCAAGTCTGGATTTCTGATGACTCGAATCGATATGAGCCTTTTTCGTCGCGCTTCGATGCGCTCGGCAATCAGGGTGAGTCCAGATATTTCAACCCTATCTCCGACCTCGGCAAGTCGACCCAAATACTTGGCCAAGAGCCCACCGACGGTGTCAACGTCTTCGTCTTCAAGCTCCAGTTCGAACAGCTCTCCAAGGTCGAAGAGCGAATACCTAGCGGTCACGAGGAACTCATCCTTGTTGATTTCAACAATGCTTGGAACTTCTCGGTCGTATTCGTCGGCAATCTCGCCCACGATTTCTTCGATGAGGTCTTCCATGGTGACGAGGCCCGCAACTCCGCCGTACTCATCAACGATTATGGCGATGTGAGTGGCTGAAGCCTGCATGTCGCGAAGCAAATCGTCGACTGCTTTGAATTCGGGAATGAAAACCGCTGGTCGAGCAAGTTCAGAGGCCACGAGCTGCTTCACTTTTGCCGGAGATTCGTGTTGCAGACGTGCAACGTCTTTCAGATAGAGAACGCCCTTGATGTCGTCGACTGTTTTGCCGACGACAGGCAGACGTGAGTATCCGCGACTCAAGAATGTTGTTAGCGAAGCGCTAAGCGGCGCATCAGCAGAAACCGTCGCCATGTCGATGCGCGGAACCATCACCTCGCGAACAATGGTCTCGGTGAACTCTTCAACCGACTCATGAAGCTCTTGCTCGAACTCCTCGGGCTGATCAGGTTTGGGCAGAGCGATTGGCGCGAAACTCGCCCAAAACCAATCAACCATCGGGTTACTTAGGCGCAAAAGAGCGGCTCCCACTTTTACGTGGCCAAGTCGGTGACTCACGAACTGGCTGAATCCAACGAGCGTAAACATGAGCGCAATAGCCGCCACTGCAACTAACGACCAGTGCATTCGGGTGGGCACGAGCGTCTGACTTACCACGACACCGAAAATTCCCACCATTGGAACCCTTAGAAAAGCCAAGGATTCTGCCTTGTAGCTGCTTTCACCGTGAAACCTGACGGCCGCTTCGAGCACGGCGAAAAACACTGATGCCAACGCTACGATGATTGCCGTTATTACAGCGAAAACTAACATCAGGCCTCTTGCGCGTAAAAATCGGCGAGGATCTGGTTTTGCAGGCTGAACATTTCGAGTTCTTCATCGGGTTCTGCGTGGTCAAAACCCAGCAGGTGCAAGATGCCGTGAGTCACCAAAAGGCAAATTTCATTGCTAGCGGAGTGTCCGGCGGTGTCGGCCTGCTTTGCGGCAACCTGCGGGCACACCACAATGTCGCCCAATAAACCTGGCTCGCTCGCAACGCCGTCGACGCCTGGGCGAAGCTCATCCATCGGAAAGCTAAGGACGTCTGTCGGTCCAGGCTCATCCATCCATTCGATATGAAGTTTTTCAATGGCAGGTTCATCAACGAAAACAATGGCCAGTTCTGACTTGGGGTGAATCTGCAACTGAATCAGAGCGAAACGAGCGAGTTCTAAAACCCGACTGGTGTCAACCTCGAGAGCCGACTCGTTATTGATTTCAATCGTCATTAGCGGTCGCCTTCGATTTCTGCTCGAGTTTTATAAATTTCAACGTTCTGCGTCGCCTTGGTAACCGGAGCTTCGGCAAATTCGTCATAGGCGTCGATGAGTTTGGCGACCAGCTCATGCCTGACAACGTCGTCGGAGCCCAGGTTTACAAAGGCCACACCGTCAACATTGCCGAGGATCCTCGCAGCGTTTTTTAACCCGGAAACACCTCTTGACAAATCGACCTGAGTCGAATCTCCGGTGATTACCATTTTTGAATTGAAGCCCAACCGAGTGACAAACATTTTTAGCTGCTCTTGAGTGCTGTTCTGCGCTTCGTCCAAGATTATGAACGCATCGTTTAGCGTGCGGCCGCGCATATATGCCAGCGGGGCAACCTCGATGGTTCCTGAGGCGATGAGTTTTGGCACGGCCTCGGCATCAAGCATCTCGTGCAGGGCGTCAAAAAGTGGTCTCAGGTATGGGTCTATCTTGTCGCTGAGTGAACCGGGCAAGAAACCTAGTCGTTCGCCAGCCTCAACGGCGGGCCTGGTCAAAATGATGCGGCTAACTTCTTTTCGCTGAAGCGCTTGAACAGCTTTTGCCATTGCCAGATAAGTTTTGCCGGTGCCCGCAGGCCCAATGCCGAAAACAACCGTGTTGCTGTCGATTGCGTCGACGTAGTCTTTTTGCCCGTCTGTTTTAGCGCGAATAGTTTTGCCGCGCGAGCTCAGAATGCTCTGGCTAATCGATTCGCTAGGGCGTGACGGGTCGGGATTCTTTATGTTTGCGGCGCCCCTAGAAACTTCGGCCTCGGCCAGCTGGGTTCCATTTTGAATGAGTTCAATCAGGTTTTCGACGAGCTTGGTTGCGCCATCAATTTCGGCTTGTGAGCCGGTAAACAATAGTTCGTTCCCACGCGCTAAAACATCGAGCGCCGGAAAACTATTTTCGAGGGTCCTCAAAAGCCGATCTTCGGTGCCTAAAAGCTCCACCATGGAAACCTTTGAGATTTTGATGCGCTGCTGTGAAATGTCAGTCAATTAGTTGCTCTTTGGCGTTCTGCTCAAAACGTGTCCGTGCGCGTGAAAGACAGTTTGGCCGGCTTCGGCCCCAGTATTGAACTTAAACTGAAAAGCACCGTTGCTTTGCTCTTGAGCAACTTTGATTCCTAACGCAATAAGGTCGAGCAACTCGGGCTGAGAAGCCTCGGCAAGCTCAACTATGTCGCGGTAATGATTTTTTGGCACAATGAGGGCGTGCACTTTTTGCTCGGGATTTATGTCGCGAAAGGCAACGCTGTGATCAGTTTCATCAAGAAATTCGGTGTTGAATTCACCCGCAACAATTTTGCAAAACACGCAGTCATCCATGGGTTTTAGTTTAAGCCTTTGAAACTGAAAATTTCTCGATGACCGCTCTAACGCCAAGAGCCGAGAATAGCCTGAATGGCCGCAAGCGCAGCGACACCAGCGGTTGAGGTGCGCAAAATCTCAGAACCAAGTCTCACGCGATGCGCTCCGGCTGCCTCGAAATCGGCTAACTCAGCATCAGTGATGCCACCTTCAGGGCCTACAACCACAGTGATCTGTTGCGCCGATCCAAAAGCCTGTGCAACCTGATGCGAGGCCTGCATTTTTGCGATGAGTGCTGTTAGTGGCAAAGCACTTGTTGGGTCGAGAACAAGAACCATTCCAAAGGCGCCCTCTGAAATTGACTGGCTGAGTTGCTTCGAGGTCTGTGGGTCAACAACTGTGGGCTCGAAAACTCTCAATGATTGTTTGGCAGCCTCTGCGACAATCGCCTGCCACCGAGCGAGTCCCTTGGTAACTTTGGGGCCTTCCCAGCGCGAAATTGAACGTTCAGACTGCCACGGACAAACCAACAAAACCCCGAGTTCGGTCGCGGCCTGAATCGAGAGCTCATCGCGATCACCCTTCGCCAAGGCCTGAATGATTCCAAGGCTGAGGGTGCTAGGTTGCTCCACCTCAACGGATTGAGCTTCTACCAAGATGCTCTGGCCATCGATTTTCGAAACCAGACCCTTGAGTCGAAGGCCCTTGCCATCGGTCAGCTGAATCGCTTCGCCAACGCGCATTCGCCGAACCGAAATAGCGTGCTTCGCGTCTAAAGAATCAACGAAATAGTTGGACCCAACGACAGGCATAAGACCATCAACCGTCTTGGTTATGCGAAAGAGTGGTTCAACCAAATCTAGGCCTTGCGATTTCTGCCGAAAAAGCCTGAAGTCTGCTTGACAAGTTTGATGTTTTCTTCAGAGCGCAAACCAGCCAATTTTTTGAAGAGTTCTTTTTGCTCTTTATCTAGCTTGGTTGGAGTCTGAACTTCGATAGTTACTTTGAGATCTCCTCGACCCGAACCGCGGAGGTGGTTTACCCCTTTGTGGCGAATAGTAACGACATCGCCGCTCTGGGCGCCCGGATCAATGGCAACATCAAGCTCGCCGTCGAACGTTTCAATCTTGGAATGCGCGCCCAAGGCTGCGTCGTGCATAGGCACCTGCAGAGTGCAAGTCAAATCATCGCCGGAACGGCCAAAAACTTCGTGGGGGCTCACAGTGAAATCGATGTGAAGGTCGCCATTCGGCCCGCCGCCCTGACCAACCTCGCCTTGACCGCGGAGCTGCATTCGCAGACCGTCTTCGACACCCGCCGGAACGTTGAACTCAATCGAACGGCGAGCCCTGACGCGACCCTGACCTCGACAACTTACGCAGGGAAAAGGAACGGTTTGGCCATAGCCACGACAACTGCCACAGGGAGCCGTGGTAACCATGTTTCCCATCAACGTTCTTACCTGGCGTTGAATTGAGCCACTACCGCGGCAAATGTCGCAGGTTTGAAGGTCGGTTCCAGGCTGACAGCAGCTGCCACCGCAGGTTTCACAAAGAACAGCAGTATCGATTTCTAAGCTCTTGGCCGCACCAAAGGTCACTTCTTCGAGAGTCAGAGGCACGCGAAGCAGGGCATCCTCGCCTCGTTCTGTTCGTGAACGCGGGCCGCGACCAGCGCCGCCACCGAAGAAGCTGTCAAAGATGTCTCCGAAGCCGTTGAACTGTTGCCCGCCGAAGCCTTGCTGACCACCCATGTCATAGTTTCGACGCGATTCTGAATCGCTCAAGACCTCATAGGCGTGCGTAACTGCCTTGAAGCGCTCTTGAGCCTCTGGAGCCGAATTGACATCTGGGTGCAGCTCGCGAGCTAGCTTGCGATAAGCCTTCTTGATTGCGTCAACGGTGGCATCTTTTGTAACACCCAAGACCTCGTAGTGGTCAGCCAAATTGAATCCTTACCGATTAATATTTAGGAACCTAAAGTTTTTGTTAAATAGCTGGCAACAGCCCTCACCGCAGTTATGTGGTGAGCGTAGTCCATGCGCGTGGGGCCGAGAACGGCCACTTTTGCGGTTTCACTGCCTGGTTTTTCGTAGTTTGACACCAAGACGCTGGTTTGGCTCAAGAGTTCAAGGTTGTTCTCTTTGCCGATCAAGAGGCCAACACCGTCGACGTCGGTGTTCATTTCGGCAATCAAACGCATCATGACAACCTGTTGCTCCAAAGCGTCAAGTAGTTCACCAAGGTTTCCAATCGGCGAGTTTCGAGCCAAGTTTGCTGTGCCTGCAAGAATAATTTTTTCTTGGCGGTTGGCGTCAACCATCTGATGCACGGCCTCAGAAATTGCTTTCGCCGCCTCTTGAAGATGAGCCGACACGGTGCCCGTGAACTCGCTCAACTTGGTAATGGCGACCGCAAAAGAGTGGTGAACCAGGAGGGAGTTGAGTTTGGCACGGAGCTGTGCGATGTCGTCATGACTCAACATCTGGTGGGCATTCACCATGTGTTGCTGAACCCGGTCGTTATCAGAAACCAAAACTACGAGCGTGCGAGTTTCATTGATTGGGACAAGCTCGATTGCCTTGATTTTTGCTCTGCCAAGACTCGGGTACTGCACCATGGCAACTTGGTTGGTGAGCTGTGCCAACGTTTGAACAGCACCTGAGAGCACTTCATCGAGGTCGGCGCTACCAGTCATAAAAGACTCGATAGCAAGCTTTTCGGCTTGACTGAGAAGCTTAACTTCATTCAAACGATCAACAAAGAGTCGGTACCCTTTGTCGGTCGGGACTCTGCCGCTCGAAGTATGCGGAGCGACGATTAGCTCTTCGTCTTCTAGAAAAGCCATTTCGTTTCGAATAGTTGCCGCCGAAACGCCGAAACCATATCTGGTAGCCAAAGTTTTTGAGCCGATTGGCTCGCTGGTCTCGATGTAGTCGCTGACGATGGCCCTAAGAACTTCGAGGCTGCGACTTGGAATCGACGTGCCAACGAATGGTTTGGAGTTCAAGTTTTGCACCTCTAATCAAAGTCTTAGCACTCGGGCTGTCTGAGTGCCAATATTACCGAGGTGCAATCCAAATAGCGAGTATGACGCCTAGCCCAATAACTCTCGAACCACGTGGTCTGCTAAAAGTCGGCCTCGCAAAGTCAAGACAATCTGGCCAGCTATAGCTTTCTGGCCGTCGATGAGCTCGTCGGCTATGAGTTCAGAAATCACCTGCGTTGCTAGAGGATTCGCGGCTTTGGCTGTTGAAACCGCGATTCCGTCGGCGACGCGCACCCCTAATAAAAAACTCTCTATTCGACGCGTCTCGGCGTCGATGCGCTCGCTGCCCGCCGCAGGTGTAATGCCCGCACGAAGAGCCGTTTGATAGGTTGCCGGATGCTTCGCATTCCACCACCTCGTTTCACCAACGTGACTGTGTGCTCCCGGCCCAAAACCCCACCAGTCCTGGCTCTGCCAGTAAGCAAGGTTGTGAGCAGATCTGTTAGTTGAAGACCTCGCCCAGTTGCTCACTTCATACCATTCGAAACCGGCGCGCCCGAGCAGCTCATCTGCTAGCTCAAATTTGTCGGCCTGCAAGTCTTCGTCGGGTTCGACCAAATCACCCTTAGCAATCTGACGGGCAAGTTTGGTGCCTGGCTCGACAATCAGTGAATAGGCCGAAACATGATCGGGTTCAAGCTCGATGGCGGCTTGAATCGAAGTTTTCCACTGCTCCAAAGTTTCACCGGGAGCGCCATAAATCAGATCAACCGAAGTCTTTAGACCAGCGCGTTTTGCTGATGTAATCGCAGGTAAAACGTTATCCGGCGAATGAGTGCGCTCAAGAGTAGCCAAAACTTCGGGAACCGCCGATTGCATTCCCAACGAAAAACGAGTGAAACCCGCGCGCCGAAGGTCATCCAAGTATTTCGAATCGACATCGTCAGGGTTGGCCTCGGTGGTTATTTCGGCTCCTTCGACGAGCCCGAAGGTCTGCTTCAAACTTGCGAGAATGGCTGCGAGGTCAGACGAAGGCAACTGAGTTGGCGTGCCACCCCCAAAAAATACAGTGGATGCTGGTCTCAGCGGCGAGAACCCCTGGCGTTTCATCTCGAGTTTTGCAAAATCAATCTCACTGATGATTTCGCTCGCAAAACCAGCCTGTGACGCACCGCGCAGCTCTGAAGCGGTGTAGGTGTTGAAGTCACAGTAACCGCAGCGAACGCGACAAAAAGGAATGTGCACGTAGGCGTGAAACGTGCGCTCCGAGCTGACCGTCAAGTTGCCAAAATTTGGAGCCTGGCCTGCTACATGGTTGGAGTCTGAAATCGGAAGTTGAGCCATTACTTGGCCTTCTTCTCGCCTTTTTTCTCTTCGCCGGTAGAGAGTGCGGCAATGAAAGCCTCTTGAGGCACCTCAACGCGACCAACCATCTTCATGCGCTTCTTACCCTCTTTTTGTTTCTCAAGAAGTTTGCGCTTGCGGCTGATGTCACCGCCGTAACACTTCGCCAAAACGTCTTTTCGAAGAGCTCGAATCGATTCGCGAGCGATGATTCGGGCACCAATTGCCGCTTGAATCGGAACCTCAAAGTTTTGGCGCGGAATCAACTCGCGAAGTTTTCCGGTGATCATAACGCCGTAGGCATAAGCCTTGTCTTTATGAACGATTGCACTGAAGGCGTCAACCTGTTCGCCCTGCAACAACAGGTCGACCTTGACGAGGTCGCCTTCAGCGTGGCCGTCATCTTCATAGTCGAGCGAAGCGTATCCCGCGGTTTTGCTTTTCAAATGGTCAAAGAAATCGAAGACGATTTCAGCAAGGGGCAACGAATAGCGCAGTTGAACGCGGTCGGTTCCGAAGTAAGTCATGTCAATCATGGTTCCGCGTCGCTGTTGGCAAAGCTCCATGATGGTTCCCACATAATCTTTTGGCGCGAGCAAAGTCGCTTTGACCATAGGCTCAAGAACCTGCTTGATTTTGCCGGTTGGGTATTCGCTTGGATTTGTCACGGTGATTTGCTCGCCGTTTTCGGTGGTCACTTCGTAAACCACCGAGGGCGCAGTTGCGATCAGGTCTAGGCCAAACTCGCGTTCGAGACGCTCAGTAATAATTTCTAGGTGTAATAATCCCAAAAAGCCACAACGAAAGCCGAATCCGAGAGCAACGGAAGTCTCTGGTTCATAAACCAGGGCAGCATCGCTGAGCTTTAGTTTGTCTAGCGCCTCACGAAGATTTGGGTAATCGCTGCCGTCGATTGGGTAGATTCCCGAGAACACCATCGGCTTTGGGTCTGAGTAACCTTTTAGTGCCTGAGTCGCCGGTTTGTTCACCGTGGTAACGGTGTCGCCAACCTTTGACTGCCGCACGTCTTTTACGCCGGTAATCAAATACCCAACTTCGCCGACTCCAAGACCCTTGGTTGGCTCTGGTTCTGGCGAACTAACACCGATTTCGAGCAGCTCGTGAACCGCGCGAGTCGACATCATTTGAATCTTTTCGCGTGGAGCAAGCGAACCATCAATCATGCGAACGTAGGTAACGACGCCTCGATAGCTGTCATAGACCGAGTCAAAAATCATTGCGCGAGCCGGTGCGTTGGGGTCGCCAATCGGTTTTGGAATCTTGGCAACGATTCGATCTAGAAGAGCGTCGACCCCGATGCCGGTCTTTCCTGAAACTCGTAGGCAATCCTCTGGGTTTCCGCCGATTAGGTTTGCTAATTCCTCAGCATATTTTTCGGGTTGCGCGGCCGGGAGGTCGATTTTGTTGAGAACAGGAATGATTTCAAGGTCGTTCTCTAAAGCAAGGTATAGGTTGGCTAGCGTCTGAGCTTCGATTCCCTGAGCGGCGTCTACTAGCAAGACAGCTCCCTCACAAGCAGCAAGTGACCTTGAAACCTCATAGGTGAAATCAACGTGCCCCGGCGTGTCAATCATGTTGAGCGCGTAAACCTGGTTGTCAAATTCCCAAGGCATGCGCACGGCTTGAGATTTGATGGTGATGCCGCGTTCGCGTTCGATGTCCATGCGGTCGAGATATTGCGCGCGCATCGAGCGCTCATCGACAACTCCCGTTAGTTGAAGCATTCGGTCTGCAAGAGTTGATTTGCCGTGATCGATGTGCGCGATGATGCAAAAATTGCGAATGAATTCAGGGTTGGTTTTGGCTGGCTCTAAACGGCTCGTAGCACGTGGCGACAAAATCTACCTCTTGGATGGTTGTGCTGAGACGCTGCTACAGCAAAAATAAAGACTCGTCTATCTTCTCACAGCGGTTGGCTTGCATGGCCAAAGCAACACCTGATAAGCTATAGCTTTGAACAAATCAAACTTTTGCAAGTGGCGTTTTTGCGCCCAACCAAGAAAGTCAGTAAATGGCAAACATCAAATCACAGCTCAAGCGCATTGGAACCAACCTAAAGGCGACCGAACGCAACAAAGCTGTAAAGAGTGAACTTAAGACCGCGATTCGCGCCGTGAAAGCTGCTTCGGCAACTGGCGACAAGGCTGCAGCAGCAGCAGCACTGTCAAACGCTGGCAAAAAGCTAGACATGGCAGTTAGCAAGGGCGTCATTCACAAGAACCAGGCAGCTAACCGCAAGTCAGCGATTGCCAAACAGGTTGCCGCGCTCTAAATTCGACTTCAAAGAAAATCCCGATGCTCAGGCATCGGGATTTTTTGTTTAAGCCAGTCCGCGTTTGCAAATCGTTCTGACGAGTGCCTCCAGAGCAAAAACGGGGTCTCGCGAGCCACCCTTTACGGCTGAGTCGGTCTCTGCAACGGCCGTTACCGCGCGGACCAAGCCATCTTCTGTCCAATAAGTTGACTCGCGACGAATTTTGTCTGCCAACCACGAAGGTGTTCCTGAGCTCGCAGCGGCTGCGCTTGAGGCGCCGAAAAACTGCGCCACCTGGCGCACACGACCCGCCAAAGCACCCAGAATCATTACCGGATCGGCGCCGGTCTGCAGAACATGCCGAAGAATCGCAAGTGATTCGCCCTCTTGGCCGAGCATGCAGGTGTCGGCGAGTTTGTAGGACGTGGTTTCAACTCGGCCGCCGTAGTATTTCTCAACGGTTGCCTCAGTGATGAGTTCGTTGCTGTCTTGTAAAAGTTGCTCGCAGGCTGAGGCAAGCTCGGCAATGTCTTCGTTGAACGCTTCGACGAGATTGCGAAGCGCAAGTGTCTCAATTTTTCGCCCTGAGGCAGCAAACTCGGCCTGAACAAAAGCCTGTTTTTCATTTTCTTTTTTTAGCTTGTCGCAGGTCACGAACAACACTTTTGAGCTCAACCTAAGAGCGTCAATCATTTTTTTTCCGCGAACACTTGAGTTGTTGTGTCGAATTACCAGTGTTACATCGGCAGGCGGGTTTTCAAGGTAGACCAGCACATCGGCAATAAGCTCATCGGTGAGTCGATCTGCACCCCTAATAATCAAGAGGCGTGGTTCGCCAAACAGCGAGGGCGCGGTCAAGTCGAAAACCTGTTTCGACAGATAGTCTGCGGCTTCGATCTCAGTAATTTCAAGACTCGAGTCAGCGACCTTGAGTTGCTCGCGAAGAGAGCGAATCGCTCTGGAGGCAAAATAGTCCTCGTTACCAAAAACGAAAACCACCGGTGCGGCTGCTACCCCGCGCCAGTCAACCTGTTTTGCCTTGCTCACCTTCAAAGCCTAACGCGAAGCCATCAGCATCGAAGGCAACGGCTATCGAGCCGTGCTCATCGGTTCTTGCAACCGTGCAGTTGATTGCGGCCAAGAGTTCAAGGGTGCGTTTGGTTGGATGCCCGTAGGAGTTACCACGCCCGACCGACACGGTAGCCAGCATCGGGTTTAAAGCCTCAATGAGCTCCGGGTATTGATCGGCACTGCCGTGATGTGAAACCTTCATGATGAGTGGAACACTCAGTAACTGCGAATCGATCCAAGAAGCCGACTCGGCGGCGAGCCTCATCTGACCTTTTTCGCCCAGATCAGCCAGTGTGATGAGGTCGACTTGAGATGAACGCCAAAGCATTGTCACACTGCCGTCGTTTGAGTCTTCGGCCTCTGGTGCGCCCCGATGTGGCGAAAGTACTTGCCATTTGAAACCACCAAGTTCCCCCATCAATCCGGTTTCGGCCTGGATCGTAGAGATCTTCAAATCATCTAACTCGCGCTTCGCAATTTCTGCCCCAGGGCGATCATCCACAAACGACGTTAACATCGCCGTTTCTATCTGTCGGTTCGCTAAAGCGCCTGAAAGTCCTGCAACGTGATCCAAATCGAAATGGGTGAGAACCAAAAGATCAATTTTTGTGACGCCAATCTGATGCAGGCACCTGTCGATTAGTTCAGGATCGCGCCCAACATCGACGAGGGCGATTTTGCCCCGCGAACGGATTACGGTGGCATCACCTTGCCCGACGTCGCAACTCACCATAAACCAGTCGGCGCGTGCCCAAGTAGCCGACCTGATGCCAGTGACCGAACCCCAAGCCAAAACAAGTAGCACGACCAGTAAGCAACCAGCAGTTACAAGACCTCGAGACCGAGCATGCCTGAGTTTGGCCAGAACGAGCAGCCCTACCGCGAGTGTGGTGGCGAGAATTACCCCTAGAGAACCGCTCGGCCAGTATCCGGTTACATAGGGCAAAGTCGTGAGCAAATCGGCAACCCAAAGAATCGGTTGGGCAAACAGGGAAGCACTAAATGTGAGCACCCTAGCGAGTGGTGGAAACACCAGAGAGGCGACCACGCTAAAGATTCCGATTACCGTTATTGGAGCAACAAAGGGTTCAGCCAGCAGATTCGCTAACACCGAATAGGTTGAAAACCCTGGTTGAAGAAGCAGAAGTACCGGAAAGCAAAGAACTTGTGCTGAAAGGCTTACCGACAAAGCCAAACTGACCCAGATTGGCAACCAAGAAACCCTGAACTTAAGCCACGCAGCTAGCAGGGGTGCAAGTATCAAAATGCCAACACAAGCTAAGACGGACAGCAGAAACCCGTAATCGAAAATCAACCATGGGTCGAAGACTAGGAGAAAAAGCGCTGCAACAAGAAGTGCGCTGATAGCTTGAATGTGCCTTCCCAGCGTCTTAGCCAATAGCACCGCAAAGGTCATAGCGCCGGCTCTAAGAACACTTGATTGAAAACCGACCAACGCCACGTAGCCGAGAAGTGTGCCCGCGGCCAAACCTAACCTAAGCCAACGCGTGATTACGAGCCTGCCCATTCGAAGCCTGGGCAAGATCAACCAAACCATTCCTAAAACTATTGCGCAGTTTGTCCCGCTAACCGCTGTCAAATGGGTCAACGAGAGTAGCCTGAATCTCTCAATAAGCTCTGGAGAGATTCTTGAGGTTTCGCCAATACTCAGGCCGGCCACAAGACCCGCCGCGTCAGGAGTAATGCCGTTGATAACGTCGAGAAACTTCGCTCTTATGAAATCCACTTTTGATTCGCTGGCCTTTTTAGTTCGACCTGGTAACGACTTCAGTTTTGCGACGAAAAAAATTTTCGAGTTCTCAAACCCCGGCGACAGTCTAAGTTGTGCACGGTAGCACGCACCGCGTTGTTGCTGACTTAGGTTTCCAATGATCAGACCGTTGCTCTCGAACGGCGAAATTAGAGAAGCCTTTGCAGTGAAACTTTGAGCTCCGAAACCTTTTGTTTTTGACACCGCAGGCTCAGTTTCCAGGCAGTATTCGGCATTTAGAGTTTCAAAATTTGTGGTCGACGAAACTAACTCCGCACTATTCAGGTGCGCAAGCTTTGTGGTGAAACTCAAGCCGATCGCAATAACCAAGAGCGTGAGAACCAAAAGCCTAAACTTCAAAGGGTCACGAGGTCTTTGATTTGACTAAACAGCCGGTCTCCGATTCCAGAAACTTTTAGCAGGTCACTTTTTGCTCTGAACCCGCCATTGGCGATTCTCCAATCGATTATGCGCGATGCCAAGGTTGGACCGATGCTGGGCAAGTCTTCGAGCTGCGTTTGGCTTGCGGTGTTCAGCCTCAGAGGTTGCGAAGAACTTACGACTCCCGAAACCGCTTGCGACGCGCCCAGTTTCGCAACATTGATTTGTTCGCCGTCAGTGACCACCCTCGCTAGGTTTACGCTGGCTTGGTCGGCTCTTCGAGAGAAACCCGATGCGGCAAAGATGGCGTCGATGACTCTTGAATTTGAGTCAAGCGCATAGATTCCTGGGCTTGCAACCTCGCCAACAACGTGAACGTAAATAGTTGGCGTCGAAACCGGTTTAGCCCCAGTGGTTTTGGTGCCTTTATGGAACGTGGCGGCTGGAACCTTTGCGCTCGAAGAGCTGTCGTTTAGCCCGGTGAAAACGAGGTAGGCAAACAGTGCCAAGGCCGCTGCGATAGCCCACAGCAGGCGTTTGTCAATTGGCTTCTCTAGCCTAAAGACGCGCGAAATAAATAATTGCAGCTGATGCATTCTGCAAAGCTAGATCGCGGATAACGCCACAGCGCAAACTTCATCTATTGTCGTGCACAGGCTTTACTTGGTAGCGATGTTCACAAGTTTTGGCGCGCGGATGATGACGTTTGCAACCGATTTTTCACCAATGGCCCGCTTGACGATTTCAGACTCAAACGCGAGTTCCCGAAGGGCATCCTCGGTGATGTCAACTGGCACCTCGAACTTGTCACGGAGCTTGCCGTCAACCTGAACCACGGCTATAACTGTGTTCTCGATCAAAAGTGAAAGCTCGGCCTCGCGGAACCCAGCTAGAGCAACTCCGGGCTCGTGCCCTAGTTTTGCCCACATGTCTTCGGAGGTGTAAGGCGCGAACAGCGAAAGCGCCTTTGCGATTTCTTCGACCGCTTCGCGAACCGCTAAATCGTTTGCCCCAATCGGGCCGTCGATAGCCTTGCGAACTACGTTCACCAACTCCATGACTTTAGCCACACCAACGTTGAACTTGAAGTTTTCGATGCTCGCAGTGAAATCGCGCAAGAAACCATGCAGAGCCTTGCGCACTGAGGCGTCACCCTGACCTTCAGCAGTGGCTCCAGCCGCTTCAACGTCGTTGGCTAAACGCCAAGCTCGAGCCAAGAACTTCGCTGAGCCGGCAGGTGAAACATCTGCCCAGTCGATGTCGTCTTCGGGCGGACCAGCAAAGGCCATTGTCAGACGAATCGCATCGACACCGTGCTCGTCGAGTTGGTCGCTCAAACGCACGAGATTTCCGCGCGACTTGCTCATCGCGGAGCCACCCATCAAAACCATACCTTGATTCAAAAGTCTCGTAAACGGTTCTTCGAAGTTCACGTGACCGAGGTCGAAGAGCACCTTCGTGAAAAAGCGGGCATACAGAAGGTGCAAAATAGCGTGGGTTACGCCGCCGACATACTGGTCAACCGGCGCCCAAGCCGCTGCCTCGGAGGGGTCAAAAGCGACTTCGGTGCTAGTTGGTGACAGATAACGCAGAAAATACCAGGATGAGTCGACGAAAGTATCCATGGTGTCGGTGTCACGTTTGGCGGGGCCGCCACACTTAGGGCAGGGAACATTTACCCAAGCGCTGGCTGCCCCCAACGGGCTGGTTCCCTTTGGCGACAGGTCAAGACCCTCAGCGGCCGGAAGTTCCACCGGAAGTTGATCGACGGGCACAGGCACTTCGCCACAAGACTCGCAGTGGATGATCGGAATCGGCGTGCCCCAGTAACGCTGGCGACTGATTAGCCAATCGCGCAACCTGAAGTTTTTAGACGCTTCACCGTTGCCTTCTTGACTCAAGTATTCAATGGCAGCAACGATTGCAGCGGTTTTCTCGAGCCCGTTCAAAGAGCCCGAATTTATGAGAACTCCGTCTCCAGCGGCGGCAATGCCAGATTCTGCAGGGTCGGCCTCACCGGTTTCAAGCACCACTCGAACCGGCAAACCAAATGCCCGGGCAAACTCGAGGTCGCGTTGGTCGTGTGCCGGAACAGCCATGATGGCGCCCGTGCCGTAATCGGCCAAAACATAGTCGGCTGTCCAGATCGGCAAACGCTCGCCGTTGATTGGATTGATGGCGTAACGGCCCAAGAAAACACCCGATTTTGGACGGTCTGTGGCTAAACGTTCGATGTCGTTAGCTTTTTTGACTCCGTCAAGATACGCTGCAAAATTGGCTTGGATGCTCGACCCATCGCCCTCAATCAACGAAGTGTCGGCAACCAGTTCGGCAGCCAAAGCGCTGTCTGGCGCCACAACCATGAAGGTCGCACCAAAGAGAGTGTCAGGGCGAGTGGTGTAAACCACAACCGGCTCGTCGCGACCCTCCACGACAAACTTAACGTCGGCACCGTTAGAACGCCCGATCCAGTTGCGCTGCATTGTCAAAACCTTTGAAGGCCAGTTTCCTTCGAGCGAATCGAGGTCGTCAAGCAGGCGATCGGCATACTCGGTGACTTTGAAGAACCATTGGGTCAAAGCCTTCTTGGTGACCGCGCTATCGCAGCGCTCGCAAAGCCCGCCGACAACCTGCTCGTTTGCAAGCACGGTTTGGCAACTCGGACACCAGTTGACCAAAGAGTTTTTGCGATAGGCCAAACCCTTGTTGTAAAACTCGAGGAACAACCATTGGTTCCAACGGTAATAAATAGGGTCACAGGTGCGAATCACTCTGTCCCAGTCGAATGAACAAGCGTAACGGCGCATCGAAGAGCGCTGTTGTTCGATGTTTTCATAGGTCCACGCTCGAGGGTCTAGACCACGCTTGATTGCTGCGTTTTCAGCCGGTAAGCCGAAGGCATCCCAGCCAATTGGGTGAAGCACGTTGAAACCCTTTTGAGCCCAGTATCGAGCGACAACATCGCCTAAAGCATAAGCTTCGGCGTGGCCCATGTGAAGGTCGCCTGATGGGTAGGGAAACATGTCGAGAACGTATTTTTTTGGGCGAGAATCGCCAGCATTGCCTGAAGCGAAGGGGCGCAGGTCATCCCATACCGGAAGCCACTTGTCTTGAATGTCAAAGACGCTATAACCGGTTTCGTCGGCAGGAGTTTGTGTTGATTCAGACATAGCCTCTAGGTTACCAAGCGTCGGGCACTTCAAGCGCGGCTAACAGTGCTCGAGCCTTTAGTTTGGTTTCGGCCAGTTCTGCGATCGGGTCGCTGTCAGAGGTAATACCTCCGCCGATTCCGATGCTGAGCTGGTTGCCCTCGAAGACTATGCTGCGAATTACCATTGCCACGTCGGTGTGGCCAAAATGTCCGAGATATCCGAACACTCCCGAATAGATGCCGCGAGGCCCGCCCTCGAGACGTTTGATGATGTTTATTGCACTGAATTTTGGCGCTCCGGTCATTGAACCGCCGGGAAACATTGCGGTCAACGCGTCAACGTGCGAAAGCTGTGGTCGCAATTGCCCTTCAATCGTGCTGACCAGCTGGTGAAGAGTTGGGTAGCTTTGAACTTCAAAGAGCTCAGTAACAGTCACCGAGTCGGCATCACAGACAATCGCTAGATCATTGCGCATCAAATCAACAATCATGAGGTTTTCTGCGCGTTCTTTGACGTTGGATGCGAGTTCGTCGGCAATCTGTTGATCGCTTACAGCAAGCTCTTGGGTTGAGCGAGCGCGGGTTCCCTTGATTGGTTTAGTCTGCAGCCTACCGTCGCGGTTTGCCGTGAGAAACTGCTCAACGCTGGCGCTCGCCAAAGAGAAATCGTCAAATCGCAGGTATGCCGAGTAGGGCGCCGGGTTGGTTTCACGTAGTCTCAAAAAAACATCGAGTGGGTCGAGGTCATGAGTCGCACTCAGTTGATTGGTTAGGCATATCTGGTAGGCGTTACCGGCAACGATTTCAACTTGAGACGCCCGGATTAGCTGTAGGTATTCTTCGTCGCTGTGACGCACAGTCAGATTTAACAACCCCCGTTTGGTCCTGCGCTCGAAACGATAGCTGACAGCGTTGCCGCCAGTAAGGGTAAGAGTTAGAAGGGCTGAGTGAAACCAGCGGTCAAATGCTTTTTGGCTCTCAAAAAAACCTACAAACCACATTTGGCGTTTTTCGTGGTCAAAGGCGATGCCTTTAGTAACTGTCATTGCTCTAGAAACAGTTTCAGGGTCGTAGGCAAGAGCAAAAACCACGCCCGGGCGCCATTCGAATGGCAGATCCAGGTCAGGTGAAGTGCCAGCGGCCTGTTCAAAGTCTGACTGCAATGCTGCTAGTTGCGAAAGACCATCGGTTTCAAACTTGAACTCGTGAACTGTATCAGCTTCGCCTATGACTGAGAATCGATCAGTTGGATGCGCCTGTCGGTCAAACCAAAACGCTTGAGTGCTGTCGGCAAAAAACGCAGCAAAACAGTCGGCAGGTGCCACCCATCCCTGAAATTTATGGGCGAAAAGTTTCAGGCCGGTCTGCATAGTGCACGGACTCTCTTAATCGCGATTTGGTGGTGAGACCCACCTCGCCTGAATGCTTCAGCCAGGGAGCTCGGTTTCTAAGATATAGATTAGATGCAACAGCCAAATCGAGAGGTGTAGCCGGTGAATCACGTGAGCGATGCCGCACAGTTTTTTCGATTTTCATTAGGACAATTGAACCCAATCTCTGAACCCGGAGTTGAGGTGAGACTTGGGGTGGCGGATTCTTGGTTGGTGGAATCGGGTTTGGTCAGAAATTTGTCGGCTCATTTCGAACGCTTTGCAAAGTGGGTTGGTGAAATCGACCAGTCGAGTTCAAGTCAACTCGACTCATTCTTCGAAGCTGTGCGGGCGGAAATTCCGCGAGATGGCGACTATTTTCCGCGCATCGAACATCACTTGGATGCCCCTTCGGGCGAGCGCTTGCACCTACGCTTGCGAGCGGCTCCGCAGCTTTCGCCCACTGTAAAGCTTTGGCTCTTTAACGAGCCAGACCCTCGTCAAAACCCGACGGTTAAGGGCCCAGATTTGAGCCTGGGAATGCAACTGAGACGCAAGGCGAAACTTCATGGCGCTGACGAAGCCGTTCTTCTGACTAAAAACGGTTTTGTAAACGAAGGCGCTTTGAGTTCATTGGTTTGGTGGCGGGGCGATGTGCTCTGTAGCACTCCAGTTGAAGGTGCAGACTGGTTGCCGTCGATCACTCGCGATTCGGTGTTTGCTTTAGCTCGCGACACCGGAAAGTCGATTCGTCTCGAGTTTGCCGAGCCGGAATCGCTTGCCGACACTGAAGTGTGGCTGCTAAGTAGCCTGCAGGGCATCAAGCCTGCCACCGGAATCTTCATCGGCCAAGAATTTGTTCAATTCGCAACACCCAGCAGAGCCGAGAGTTTTCAGCGACGCCTTAGGTTACTCTCTAGTTCGATTGAGAACTGAGGAGGCTTAGATGTGTGGTCGTTTTGTAGTTGCGCGCACCATCGGTGAAATTGCGATGATTTTTGAAGCGGATGAAGTGTTGGGTGAATACGACTTGCCGAGCTACAACCTGGCACCCACCCAAAACGTGCCAATCTTGGTGGATCGGTCTTTTGAGCGCGATGAGCACGGTAACCCGCTTGGCGATTTGAGCCGTCAGTTTCACAGTGCTCGTTGGGGTTTGGTTCCGCGTTGGAGCAAGGGTCCGGCCGAAACGGCGCCGTTATTTAACGCTCGCATCGAAACTTTGTTTGAGAAGCCATCGTTTAAGGAATCAGTGCTGCGACGCCGATGCCTGATTCCGGCTTCAGGCTATTTTGAATGGCAGGTCGATGAGGCGGGTGGCAAGCATCCCATTTATATCAACGCTGGAGAAGACGGCATGTTTGCGTTCGCGGGAATCTATGAGTGGTGGGCTGACCCCGCCAAACCTGCTGGCGCACCTGACCGATGGTTGCTTTCAGCCTCGATTGTGACCAAACCAGCAGTTGCCGAGCTCGCGCACATTCATGATCGCAACCCGGTTTTGCTCAGCCCAGACACCTTGGATGAATGGCTTGACCCGAGTGCTGACGCAACCCCCGAGCTGCTCGAGGCGGTGGCTGAAATGGCCGATGTTGTGGCAGCGGAGGCTTTGTTTCACGGTGTTAGTTCCGAGGTCGGAAAGGTTTCGGCGAACGGGCCACAGTTGATCCGTGCGGTTCATTAACCCAACCTTCAAGTAGCACTTGAGGTCGCCTGCCGCGAAACACCATAGAAAATTTGCAATGTCGTAGGCTCTTAATACACTCTAGTTATTCGAACAAATGTTCGATAAAAGCAACTAGCACGGGGTGATTTATGAGAAGAATCGATGAGCCAATATCAGTTTTGGTGAACCAAAACACTGAACCGATTGGGTTTAGCTGGCGTGGCGAAAGCTTTGTCGTGAGACAGCGCCCCACACGATGGTTCGCACGCAAAGAGTGGTGGGTTGAGTCAGCCAGAGTGCAGCGTGGCATCGGCGCCGGAACCCTTGAGGTTGAAATGTGGCGGGTGTTGGCGATGCCTGTGGCGGTTTTGAACGCGGCAAGCACTGATGATTCAAACCTGCAAACCATGACCCAGTTTCAACTGATTCACAATAGCGAACAACATACTTGGCGATTAGAGCGAGTTTTTGACTAGCCAATTCAGCCACCTGCACGTCGCCTCGGCATACTCGGGCCACTTTGGTGTAACTCGTCCCGAGCTGCTTGCTGAAGCTGCGAAAGCGATGGGCTTCGAACACCTTGCGATTACCGATCGCGATGGCCTCTATGGCGCCGTGAAACACATCGGGGCCTGCCTGCAGCTTGGGCTAAAGCCCGTTGTGGGCGTTGATCTTGAGGTGACCGATGACGCTTTTGACCCGCTAGGCCGAGCCGTATTGCTGGCTCATGGAAATAACCGCGGCCTCGGGTGGGCAACACTGTGCAAACTGGTGACCATGGCACACGCCGGCTTGAGCGTTTCGAGCGACCGAAGAACCCGAAAAGCAGGAGCAAAAACCTCCCCCAGCCTCACACTGACTCAACTCTCAGAAACTTTAGACAAGAGCCCACACTGCACGGTTTTGGTTGGCGCAGACAGCAACTTTGCGCGAGCGGCCGAGACTGGCAAAAAAGATTTGGCCTCGGCGCTTCTAAATAGGTGGATGACCGCTCTTGCACGACCTGGTGTCTTTGGCGTCGAGATCGTAAACCACCTGACCGAACCCGGCAAACGCGGGTCGACCACACTTGCCAGCCGTTTAGTGCAACTCGCAGACAGCCTAGGCGCTGCAACCGTGCTAACCAACGCGGTGAGATACCTAACCCCCGACGATGCCATCACCGCCGACGTGCTCGACTCAGCAAGATTTTTAGAACCGCTCGGAAACTTTGAACCCCAGCCAAACGCTCAGGCCTGGCTGAAAACATCCGATTTGATGGCTGAGATTGCAATCGAAATAACCGGCGACAGCGCACGGGCAAAGCAACTTCTCAGAGCCACTCGCAAACTCGCCGAAGCTTGCTCGCTCGACCCGCCGAACGACTGCGGGTGGGGTAGGCCAAAAACTCCCGAGAAGAGCGCTCTGGGCATAGATGGCAACCCCTTTGAACTGCTGTCGCAAAAAGTGCAAGACGGCCTTGAATGGCGCTATGGCGCCGCTAACGCTAAGCGCCAGCTTGAAGCCAAACATCGCGCCTCAAAAGAACTCATCACCATTGGTGAGCTGGGCTTTTCGACCTATTTTTTGACCGTCGCCGACGTTGCTCAAATGATTCGCGACATGAAAGTTCGTTCACAGGCTCGAGGTTCTGGCGCTGGTTCGCTCATCAACTATCTCTTGGGCATCAGTTCGGTTGACCCAATCGAAAACGACCTGCTCTTTGAACGATTCTTGAGCACCGAGCGGTCAACACTGCCCGACATCGACATCGATGTCGAGTCATCGCGCCGCCACGAAATTTATCGAGCCATCTTCAAGCGTTACGGAGCTAACCGAGTGACGCTACTTTCGATGCAGTCAACCTATCGCGGTCGCGGCGCCGTTCGTGACTCAGGCATGGCACTCGGCTTTGAAGAAGAGCAGATTGACAACATCGCCAAAAATGTTTGGCGATTTAGTGCGCGAAGCTTTCGAAGCGCTCTGGGTGCAAAGCCCGAGCTGGCCAAAATCGCCGAAGCGGTTGAAGAAGACCGGCGAATGAACCTGTTAGTCGATATCACCGAGCGTCTCGACCGGCTACCCCGCTACATTTCGATGCATCCCTGTGGTGTTATTTTGGGCGATTCCAACCTACTAAACCTCACACCAACCGAACCCAGTGGCATGGGCCTGCCGATGAGCCAGTTCGACAAAGACGACATGGACCCAATGGGGTTTCTCAAGCTCGATGTTCTTGGCGTGCGCATGCAAAGCACCATGGCCTATGCGGTGCGTGAAATCGAACGCATCCACAACAAAAAACTCGACCTCGAGGCCATCGACCTAGCTGACGCCGCAACCTTTGATTCAATCAACACGACCAACACGCTCGGAATCTTTCAAATCGAAAGCCCCGGCCAACGCGAACTCACCGGCAAACACCAACCCACAAAGTTCAACGACCTCACGATTCAAATCTCGCTGTTTCGCCCCGGGCCAATGAAAGGCAACATGATTGCGCCCTACCTTGACGGGCGTCACGGCTTTGCCAAACCGAAATACCTACACCCCGACCTCGAACCGATTCTGCGCGAGACCTATGGCGTGGTGATTTTTCACGAGCACGTGCTGCGCATTTTCAATCGGATGACGGGTTGCACGCTCGCCCGTGCCGACGAAATGCGCAGGTCGCTCGAAAACCCGCGACTCAAGCCGCAGATCGCCGAGTTCTTTCACTCCGCAAGTCTGGCTCGAGGCTATTCGACCGAAGTGGTCGAAGCCGTCTGGGCAACCATCGAATCGTTTAGCAGCTTCGGCTTTTGCAAAGCTCACGGCGCAGCCTTTGCAATGCCCACCTACCAAAGCGCTTGGCTCAAGACCCACTACCCCACCGAGTTCATGGCTGGCATCTTCACGCATGACCCAGGAATGTATCCTCGCCGTTTATTACTCTCAGAAGCGCGCCGGCTCGGCGTCAAGATTTTGCCACTAGACGTCAATCGTTCGACCAACGAGTTTGTCGTCGAAAAAATCAACCGAGTCACGACTTTGCCAGACGAAACCAACATTGGCGTGCGCATGGCATTTGACCAGTTTTATGGCATGAGCGAAGCCGAAGTCAAACGCATAGTCAAACAACAGCCGTTCATCGACCTGATCGACTTTTATGAGAGGGCTCGCCCCAGCCGCCGGAGTTTCGAACTGCTAGCAGAAGTCGGCGCACTCGATTCGTTAAACGTGGGCAACGTGCACACGCGCGGCGACATCGTGGCACGAGTCAAGCAAATAAACGCTTCAAAAAAACGAGCAACCGAAACTGATCTGCAAAACATGCTCGACTTTGCTTTGCTCGATCAACTGCCGGTCGGCAACCCCGAACCCAGCCAAGCTGAAAAAGTTCAGGCCGAACTTCGAACCCTCAAAATGGATGTCACTGCACACCAGATGGAACAATATCGCGAGATGCTCGAAGACCTCGGAGTTGTGAACGCAAGCGATTTAGTTGCGATGCGCAGCAAGTCATCTGTATTGGTGGCTGGCGTGCGGGTAGCAACCCAAACCCCACCGATGCGCTCAGGCAAACGCGTGGTTTTCGTTACTCTCGACGATGGCACAGGCTGCAGCGACTCAACTTTTTTTGACGAAGCACAGGCGCGGTGCAGCCACATCCTGTTTAACACCCGTTTATTGGTGATTGCCGGAAAAACCCGCCGGACCGGCGTCAATGGGGTTTCACTGATGGCCGAAAACGCCTGGGATGTTCGCGAGCTGTATGCCAACTGGCTACAAACCCGAACTAAAACCCGAGAGGGCTCTTCTAGCGGGCTTTTGCGATGAACTCTTCGAGCACGGCTTCGGTAGCCGAGCAGCCCGAGCGCGAAATACCTGCATCCATGTAATCAATCAGCTGGTCGAGGGTGCGGACCCCACCAGAAGATTTAACCTTTAGGCGGTCACCAACTGTGGCCTTCATGAGTTTGATGTTCTCTAGAGTGGCGCCCGCAGATGCGAAGCCCGTCGAAGTCTTTACATAATCGGCACCGGAAGCCTCAGTGATTTCACAAAGCCTCACGATCTGCTCGGCGTTGAAATAGGCAGTCTCAAAAATGACCTTTACGCTCGCCGTCGCAAGCTCAGCTTTAGCCGCATCAACCACCGCCGTGATGTCGGCGGCCACGAACGCCCAATCGCCCTCAAGAGCTTTGCTTACGTTGATGACCATGTCGAGTTCGGTTGCACCGAGACGAATGGCGTCAACCGCCTCAAACGCCTTGGTAGCAGTGGTGCTGGTGCCGTGGGGAAAACCGATGACTGTCGCCACGCCAACTGCCGTGTCTCGCAACTGTGAAGCAGCAAGCTCGATGTCAGTGGGTCGAATGCAAACAGTCGCACAACCATACTTCACGGCCAGATCACAAGCCTCAATAATGTCTTTAGACGTGAAATCGGGCTTCAGAATTGAGTGATCAATCACTCCAGCGACCTGCTCAAGGGTGTATCCACGATAAGTTTTGCTCATGTTCAAAGTCTAGGTTTGATTCGCCAGATATCGCCCCCGATTGCGAAACAGAAAACCCCCAAGCGAGAACCTGGGGGTTATTTTGTGGACCCGAGGGGATTTGAACCCCTGACCCCCTGCATGCCATGCAGGTGCGCTACCAGCTGCGCCACGGGCCCGATTGTTGCCGAGGCAACCTGAAAAGCCTACTACAGAAGGGACTCAGTTTCTAAATCTAGTTTGACTACTGGGCAGTCTTTCCAAAGGCGTTCGATTGAATAGTATGCGCGGTCTTCTTCGTGAAACACGTGACAGACGATGTCTCCGAAGTCCAAAAGAATCCATCGACCTGTGTTTTTTCCTTCGCGGCGCAAAAGTTTGTGACCGTTTAGCAACAACCGGTCTTCGATTTCGTCGCTGATGGCAACGACCTGACGTTCGTTGCGTGCACTAACAATTAGAAAAATGTCGGTTAGCGGCATTGGCTCGGTAACGTCTAGAGCGACGATATCGTCGCCCAATTTGTCTGAGGCAGCTTGGCCGGCGAGGTTGGCGAGTTGAATTGCTTTAGCGGTTGCGGTCATGTGTCTTTCGGTTACTTGATAACGCCATACATCCAAGCGACGACCAAAAGGCCGCCGACTGTAAGCATGAGCATGGATGCGGTCAGTGCATAAAACAATTGACCTTTGGGTCCCTTAGCTTTTACGGCTGTCAACTCGAGGTTTCGGTTTTTTTGAAGTAGGTTCTTAGCCGCAATAGGTGAGATATCTGAGACAAAACTAGTTAGTGCTTCAATGCTATGCGCTTCGTCAGCAATTTGGGCCGCCGCCGGTATCGTGATCGATCCGGTTCCCGCGTTCAGGTTGGGTAGCTCGATTGAACCTGTCTTTAGAGTGATGCCCGATTCACTAATCAATGGAGCGTTAAGAGCGTCAGGAGCAATCGGCAACACTATCGAATTAGTAACAGTGTCGATCGAAAAGCCGCTCGAGGTTTCAAACATCGGCTGATTAGCAGGCTCGCCCCAAGGCTGAGCAAATGGCGTGATCGGAACTTCAATTGGAATCGGAATCGCTCTGAGCTCCTCGCGAATTTGGCGACGTGAACTCAGTTCGACTGGTGGTTGCGCTTGAACTGCCGTTGGCGAGCCGCTCAGAGATTGTAACCCCTCGGCTGGTGGCGAGGATGTTGGAGTGTCAAACAAGATTCCCGACCCCAAAGGCGAACTGAGCTTGGCGGCCTCACGAAGACGTAGTTCGCGTCGACTAAACGTTTGTGATGCCGGTGGGGGTAGCTGCTTTTCTGGCAACTTTGGCGCTACCGGCGCTTGTGTCAAAACTTGATACGGAATTGCTTGTGCAAGTGCCGATAGCGACTGTTGAGCCTCAAGCTCGCGGCGTTGACGGCGACTTTCGAACTCTGGGCTCATTTTGTGCCTCGATAGAGTTCGTGCTTGGCGACATATTGAACCACACCGTCAGGCACTAGATACCAAACCGGCTTTCCCGAAGCGACTCGATTGCGACAGTCGGTCGAAGAAATAGACAATGCAGGAATCTCGAGCGTCGAAATTGCTCCGGCCGGCGCCTCAGGAATGTTTAAAACGTGACCCGGTCGGCTAACGGCGACAAAGTGAGCCAAACTCCACATTTGGTCAACATCTTTCCAAGCCAAAATTTGAGCAATAGCGTCAGCACCAGAAATGAATACGATGTCGGCGTCAGGATTATCGCGAGCGATCTCTCGAAGCGTGTCGACTGTATAGGTCGGCCCGTCGCGGTCGATGTCAACCCTACTAACTTTAAATCTTGGGTTAGAAGCAGTCGCGATGACGGTCATTAGATACCTGTGTTCAGGCGCTGAAACCACGTCTTTTTGCCAAGGGCGACCCGTGGGAACGAAAACGACTTCATCAAGTGAGAGTGCCGCCGCAACTTCGCTAGCGGCTACCAAGTGCCCGTTGTGAATAGGGTCAAAAGTTCCACCCATAACTCCGAGTCTGCGCCTGGTCATCTAATGTCGATCCGTTGCCCTTAGGCAGTTACTTAGTGTTGACCTTTGTGGGCATCGCCCTTGCTAAGGCTGCGGTTTGCAACGTCACGGTAGCTCCAGGTTATTGCCGCCAAAACAATGAAAACACCCAGCGCAATTGCGCCGTATCCCAAAGTTGGAAAGCCGCTTTCAACAACCGCGGTAGCTTCTTCAGCAATAAAAATCATGGTTAACTCCTCTGTGTTTCAAGCCTAGCTTAGGAACGAATATGGCCGGCGCCACGAACCAACCATTTCGTGCTGGTTAATTCCGGCAAACCCATGGGGCCGCGCGCATGAAGCTTTTGTGTCGAAATTCCGACTTCTGCTCCGAAGCCAAACTCGCCGCCGTCTGTGAATCGAGTCGAAGAGTTAACCATTACTACGGCGGCATCAACTTCGCTCAAAAACCGTTCAGCATTTTGCAGGTCTTCGGTAATGATCGCTTCGGTGTGCTTTGTTGAATATTTAGCAATGTGGGCTAAGGCCTCATCAATGTCATCGACGATTTTCACCGCAAGGTCAAGTTCGTGATATTCCGCGGCCCAGTCTTCTTCGGTGGCTGCGACAGCGCCGTCATACAGCGCTTGCGTAGCTGAATCTCCGTGAATCGTGACACCGTCGGCCACGAGTCTCGCAATAACAGTCGGCAAAATCTTTTGTGCGGCGCTTTTGTGCACCAGCAAAGTTTCAACGGCGTTGCACACCGACGGGCGTTGCACCTTGGCGTTGTGAACAATGTCAGTTGCCCACTCTAAATTTGCAGTTTCATCGATGAAAACGTGCACGACACCGTCGCCAGTCTGAATCACAGGAACTTTGGCCTCTTGAATGACCTGCTGAATCAAGCCCGCACCACCGCGCGGAATCAAAACGTCGATCAAGCCGACCGCCTGCATCATTACCACAGCGCCGTCACGACCGAATTTGTCAACGGTTTGGACAGCGTCACGATTGATTCCAGCAATCTCCAAGGCATCTTGAAGTAACCTCACCAACACAGAGTTTGTGTTCTCTGCCGCGCTACCTCCGCGCAAAACAACCGCATTTCCACTCTTGATCGCCAGGGCGGCGATGTCGATGGTGACGTTAGGGCGCGCTTCGTAAATAACGCCAATTACGCCGAGCGAAACCCTAACCTGAGTCAACCTGAGACCGTTAGCTAGCGTCATTCCTCGAACCACATCACCAATTGGGTCTGGAAGCGAAATTATTTTAGAAGTCGCTTCGGCGATATCCTGGATGCGCTCCTCGGTCAGCCGAAGACGGTCCTGGAGCGAAGTAGTCATTCCCGTCTCAACTGCGCGCGCGAGGTCGATTTTGTTGGCAGCCAAAATCTCTGAAGATCTGGCTGACAAGAGAGCGGCAACCTGTGCTAGAACCGCGTTTTTGGCGTTGCTCGAGGCAAGACCCAACGATGCCGATGCATTCTTGGCCAAAAGTATTTTGTCGCGTGCTGAAACCATAACTTAAGCCTAGCTCGCCGAAGCTTCAAACCACGTGCCGACTTGCTCGCCATTTAGAGCGCGGTGAACGTTAGCCGCACTGGTCAACAGAACTGCAACACCGGCATCGGTGGCGACTCGAGCAGCACCAAGTTTGGTAACTGCCCCTCCGGTGCCAACACCAGATGTGGTTCCAGAAACTTCAATCACGCTTAGGTCAGCATCGGCAGCAACGATGTCGATTGCCTTAGCGTCTGGATGTGTTGGCGGAACGTTGTAGAGAGCATCTACGTCGCTCAGCAACACAAGCGCTTCGGCCTTCACCAGCACCGCAACTAAAGCTGCTAGCCGGTCATTGTCGCCAAACCTGATTTCTTGAGTTGCTACCGTGTCGTTCTCATTTACGATTGGCAAAACGCCAAGTTCAAGAAGTCTGTCGATTGCAAGCGCGGCATTGTCGCGCGTTTCAACACCTTCGAGGTCACCAGACGTGAGCAACACTTGACCAGCAATCACACCGTAGCGCTCTAGGCTCTGCTGATAGCGGGCGATCAGTCGACTTTGCCCAACTGACGCAAGTGCCTGTGAGGTGGCAAGATCTTCAGGTTTAGTTTTGAAGCCGAGCAGAGGCATTCCTGTGGCAATGGCACCTGATGAGACCAAAACAACTTCGACGCCGCGAGAAACGCCTGCCGAAATAGCGTCTACCAGAAGGTCGAGTTGGTGCTCATTTGAGCCTGAAATCGAGGATGAGCCAACCTTGACGACGATGCGCTTAGCTGAGGCTAGCTGACTTCGGTTGTTTAGTGCCACGGCAATTTCTTTCTACTTGCGAAAAGTCTCGAACCCATCGAGGTTGTCGTCCTCGACTACGACCGTTTCATAATTTTCAATGACTTCAACATCATCAGTTTCAAATTGATCGTCACCCGACCACAAACCAGCGCGACGTTCAGCTTGAAGCTCTTGCCGGGCTTCTTCTTTTCCGTCCATTAGCGCCTTGTATTCTTCGCGACGTTCTTTGGTAGTGCGGCGATCGCGCATTTCAAGTCGTGGGTCAATACCGCGAGGAGCAACTAACAACTCGGCTGTAGAGCCAATGGTTGGCTCCCAGTCAAACACGATTCCGGCTCCTGGCCCGATGATTACGGTTGAACCTGCCACGGCGCCAGATTTCAGAAGAGAATCTTCGACACCGATTTTTTGCAAACGATCGCCCAGATAACCAATCGCCTCTTCGTTACCAAAGTTGGTCTGCGCAACCCACCGTTCTGGCTTGACACCGAGAACGCGATAGAACTCTTCACCGTTGTGCTCCTCGCGAAGAACTTTGAACTCGCTCTCGTTGCGCTTCTCTTGCATCAAAGTAATTCGAGGCTTGACCGGCAGAGCAGCCTTTTCTTTGCGAGCTGCCTCAACAAGTTCGGCTAGCGCAAAAGTCAACTCTCGCAATCCCTCGTGAGTCGCGGCTGAGATTTCAAAAACGCGGTACCCGCGAGCTTCTAGGTCTGGTCTCACGAAATCGGCTAGTTCGCGAGCGTCGGGCAAGTCAATTTTGTTTAGCGCGACGAGTTGGGGGCGTTGCGTCAACGGCATGCTACCTTCGGGCACCTGATAGGCATCAAGCTCAATCAAGATCTTGTCTAGGTCAGACACCGGGTCGCGATTTGGCTCGAGTGTGCCGCAGTCGAGAACGTGCAGCAGTGCCGCGCAACGCTCGACGTGGCGCAAAAACTCAAGCCCCAAGCCTCGCCCCTCGCTGGCGCCTTCGATTAGACCAGGCACATCAGCAATGGTGAAGCGGCTTTGGCCGGCCTGAACCACGCCTAAGTTTGGATGCAAAGTTGTGAACGGGTAATCGGCAATCTTCGGTCGAGCGGCCGACAACGACGCAATCAGGCTTGATTTTCCGGCACTCGGGTAACCAACCAGTGCGATGTCGGCGACCGATTTGAGTTCGAGAATGATGTCGCCCGACCAGCCTGGAACACCTAGCAGCGCGAAACCCGGAGCACGGCGTTTGGCAGATGAAAGTGCTGCGTTCCCAAGGCCGCCAAGGCCGCCCTCTGCTACAACTAGCTCCATGCCAGCTTCATCTAAGTCTGCGATAAACTCGCCGTTTGCCTTCTTTACTACCGTGCCGATTGGAACGGGTAGCAAAATCTTTGCCCCGCTCGCACCGTTTCTAAAGTCACCAGCGCCGTCTCCGCCGTCAGCACCGGCACGGTGCGGGCGAAAGTGATACTCAAGAAGAGTTGTTACGCTCGGGTCAGCAATCAAGCTAACGCTGCCACCGTTGCCACCATCGGCACCGTCTGGGCCTGCTAACGGCTTGAACTTCTCACGCTTCACCGAAACGCATCCGTCGCCACCGTTGCCGGCACGCAGGTGCAGAGTCACTTGGTCTACGAATGAAACCAAAACCTCACCTGCTTTCTAAACTAATTCTGAAACAAAAAGTAAAGGCGAGCACTCAGGCTCGCCTTTACAGAAATTTAGTTGTGTTACGCGAGCTCAACGATGTTGACTACGCGGCGACCACCCTTGGTGCCAAACTCTACTTTGCCTGCTGCAAGAGCAAACAATGTGTCGTCTTTGCCACGGCCTACTTTTGCGCCTGGGTGAAAGTGGGTTCCACGCTGACGAACAATGATTTCACCGGCGTTGACTTCTTGACCTGCGTAGCGCTTTACTCCGAGACGCTGGGCGTTTGAGTCGCGACCGTTTCGGGTGGAGCTAACACCTTTTTTGGATGCCATGAGTGGGAGTCCTTACTTGATCTCGGTGACCTGAACGCGGGTCAGCTCTTGACGGTGACCTTGGCGCTTCTTGTAACCGGTCTTGTTCTTATATTTCTGAATGACGATCTTTGGACCACGAAGGTCGTTTAGAACTTCAGCTACAACCTTAACCTTGGCAAGAGCCTTGGCATCGGTGGTGACGGTTTCGCCATCAACGAGCAAAAGAGCCGGAAGCTCAATCTTGCCGTTAGCGTCACCTTGGATACGGTCAAGCGTAACGATGGTGCCTACAGACACCTTCTCTTGACGACCGCCTGCGCGGACAACTGCGAAAACCACGGATTTACCCTTTGTTCAAAATGATTAGTTGCGGAGATAATCCTCAGCGAGCAACAAGAGACAAGTCTAGCTCGCTATTCGCCGAGGGTCAAACTCTTTAGAGCGTGTTTTGCTCTGGTTTTTGGTCAGTATCAACCGTTTTGGTTATCGAACCGGAGCTTGTGACCCTGCGACGACGTCCTTGACCTGCTGCTTTTGGCTCTGGTAGCGCGTCAAGAACGGTTTCCAGAGTTTTTTGTGAGTCCTTGCCGATTGACGCTTCAGAGGATTTTTTAGATGCAGCAAGCGATGGAAGAACGATTGGAGATGGCTCGCCTGCAGCTTCGTGGGCAGCAACGGTTGACGCAGCAATCTTCGCAACTAAGCTGTTGATTTCGACGGCGCGTTCCGGTGTGACGACCTTTGCCTGCTCAATCTTGTTGGCTTGGCCCGATGAACTGCCACCGTTAGACGAGCTGTTTGATCCCCCGCCAGTGTTGTTTGAGCCCTGACCGCCGCCTTTGCCCTTGCGACGGTTGTTGTTCCCACCAGACTCACGGTTGTTGCGACTCTCACGAACGTCATCTGCTCGATCGGTATTGTGACGATTACGAAGGATTGGCTCGTGATGAACCACAACTCCGCGTCCGGCACATACCTCGCAAGGTTCGCTGAAAGCCTCGAGAAGGCCGATACCCAACTTCTTTCGGGTCATCTGGACCAGCCCGAGTGAAGTAACTTCTGCAACCTGGTGTTTGGTGCGGTCGCGACTCAAGCATTCAATCAACCGGCGTGATACTAGGTCGCGGTTTGATTCAAGAACCATATCGATAAAGTCGATCACGATGATTCCACCAATGTCGCGCAAGCGCATTTGGCGAACGATTTCTTCGGCAGCTTCGAGGTTGTTCTTTGTGACCGTCTCTTCAAGGTTTCCGCCAGAACCAACGAACTTTCCGGTGTTCACGTCGACAACGGTCATGGCTTCGGTTCGGTCGATAACCAAAGAGCCACCAGATGGCAAATAGACCTTGCGATCAAGGGCCTTTGCGATTTGTTCGCCTACGCGATAAGAATCAAAAATGTCTGCTTCTTCTGTGTATTCCTGAACGCGTTCAAGAAGGTCAGGCGCGACGGCAGCTAAATAAGCGCGGATGGTCTCGAGCGCGTCGGCCCCCGAGATTACCATTCGGGCGAAATCCTCGTTGAATACGTCGCGAACTATTTTGATCAAAAGGTCTGGCTCACTGTGAAGCAGCGAAGGAGCCTGGCCGGTTTCGACTTTCGCGCTGATGTCAGACCACTGCGCCTGCAAGCGTTCAACGTCGAGAGTTAGTTGTTCCTCGGTCGCCCCCTCAGACGCGGTTCTAACGATTACGCCCGCATCTTCAGGCAGAATTTCTTTCAAAATCTTCTTGAGACGGATGCGCTCTGAGTCAGGCAGTTTACGCGAGATGCCAGTCATGCTGCCGTTAGGAACATAGACCAAGTAGCGGCCAGGTAGTGAAACCTGCGAAGTTAGTCGGGCACCCTTTTGGCCAACCGGGTCTTTTGTGACCTGCACTAAAACAGTGTCGCCCGACTTTAGTGCGAGTTCGATTCGACGAGGCTGGTTTGGAGTGGTCTCAGCGAGCTCCCAGTCGACCTCGCCAGAATACAAAACTGCGTTGCGACCTCGACCAATGTCGACGAATGCGGCCTCCATCGACGGAAGCACGTTTTGGACTTTGCCCAAATAGACGTTGCCGATTAGCGAAGCATCCTGGGCTTTTGCAACATAGTGCTCAACCAAAATGCCATCTTCGAGAACGCCGATTTGAATCTTGCCGTCTTTCGAGCGAACGGTCATCACGCGGTCGACAGCCTCGCGACGAGCCAAAAACTCTGACTCAGTTATCACTGTGCGGCGACGCCCGCCTTCGCGGCCATCGCGACGACGCTGTTTTTTGGCCTCGAGCCTGGTGGAACCCTTGACACCGCGAGGCTCGTTACTAATTTCCTTGGGCTCGCGAGGTGCCCTAACTTTTACCACCGTGTTTGGAGGAAGATCAGAAACTTCTGCGTTTTCACCGGCGCGACGACGTGAACGACGTCTTAGGTGACTCTCGTCATCTCCATCTAGCACGCGGTCGGGGTTACGACCACGCTTGGGTTCAAGAGTTGGAAGATCAGGGGCCTGAAAAATAAGACTGAACGGAGGAGCGACTGCGGGAGTCTGGCTCGGAGCGTCGGCTTCAGACCCGCTTCCAACTTTTGAGCGGCGCGAGCTCTTTGGCTGCAATGCGTCATCGGTGGCGACAGGCTCGGCGCTAGCCTGCTTTGCGGTGGCCGGCCTACGTCCAGATGATTTTTTGGCAACCGGTTTTGTTGCGTTCTCTGAATCAGGCGTGTTCGTAACAACAGGCTCGTTTGTCGAGGGCTTAGTTGAGGTGACGCGCCTGCGACTGGCTGACTTTGTCGCTGATTCAGCCGATGCGGCAATCACTTGATTGGTTTCTTGAGCGCTTTCGAGTGCGCCAGGTTGCTTTTTATTCACCATTACGGTGTTCTCCATACCGCCCGTATGTCGACCCACACCATCGCCATCGTGGCCTAAAACTATGTTGCAAAACGTATTGCAACTAAAAACTTCTAAGGCGATTCGCTTGAACCAAGAGCTCGATTTGAGTCTTTTGCTGCCCCATGGGTCTTATGCAAACTTGGTGGATTCCCGCCAAAACTTTCAGAACTCTAAGGTGTGGACCAAGAGCTCTTAGGTCAAGTATGTCACTACTGCTGAGAAAAGTCAGTTAAGAGACGCGATTTAACAAGGGTCGGCGTGACAAAATAAAACCATGGATGAAAAAGTATTCGCACCCAGGGCAGTACTCTGGTGGATTCTCGTAACCGGTGCTGTCGGCTTATTTGGCGCAGGAATGCTCACCTACGAGCGCATTCGCCAGCAACTTTTTCCGAACGAAAGCCTAAGCTGCGACCTAAACGTCTGGGTTTCTTGCGGCTCGGTTATGAAGCGTGATCAGGCCCACATTTTTGGTTTTCCAAACTCTTGGGTAGGCGTAATCGGTTTTGTTTTAGTTGTCGGGTTTGCTGCCATGCAGCTCTTTTTTTATCGCCAGTATTCAAAACGGGTTTGGGCGAGTTTTGTGGCCGGCTTGGGTTTCGCACTAACCTTTGTCGGGTTCCTACTCAGTCAAAGCCTCTTCGTGATACACATTCTTTGTCCCTACTGCATGGTCGTGTGGGCAGCAACGATTCCGCTTTTCATTCACGTAGTTTTTTGGATTCGAACAACTGATGTGTTTGAAATCAACCCCAGGTCTAAGGCTCGGGCTGCGGCTCTGTATGAATGGTCGTGGGTCATCACGTTGGTGATTGAGCTTGCTACCGCCGCAGTGGTCTACGTAAGTTTTATTGAGTCGTTTCGAGCGCTTTAGCCTGACGGCTAGCTTGCGAAAGCTGGCCTAATTGAACCAGAGTGCTAGCTCGCGCGAAGCCGAATCAGTCGAATCGCTTCCGTGAACCAGGTTCTGCTGCACTTTTAGGCCCCAGTCACGACCTAGGTCACCACGAATGGTTCCGGGAGCGGCTAGCGTTGGGTCGGTCGCCCCGGCCAGCGATCTGAAACCTTCGACAACGCGGTCACCGTGTAACTCGATTGCGACGACCGGGCCGCTCGACATGAACTCGATAAGTGGCTCATAGAATGGCTTGCCGATGTGTTCCTCATAGTGTTTGGCGAGCAAATCAGAAGATGCTGTCATGAGGCAAAGTTTGGCCACCGTGTAGCCTTTTGCCTCGCAGCGCGAAATGATTTGGCCAATCAAATTGCGACGAACGCCATCTGGCTTGATAAGAACTAGGGTGCGATTGCTCACGTGACTCCTTGTGATTGATTTGTTTATGCGTTTAGTTTTTCAAAAGCGGTACGCGCTTTGTCGATGGTGAATCCGGCCGCCATTGCCCAACCCCAGAGACCAAAGAAGAGGGCTGCAATAACGATGCACACCCAACCCGCAGGGTTTGCAACCGTCAAAATAATTGACAGCGTTAGAGCTATGACCTGAAGTGCCCAGCCTGCGATATAACCGCCAGGTTTGCCGAGAACCGCCGGCAAGAGAATCGTCACAAGCGAAAGTCCAAGCCCGAAACCCCAAACCAAGCCGGGTTCCGCGATCTTTAGACCGAAGGCCACTAGAGTTGCAAAGAAAATAACGAAAGCTTGAAAAGCCAGAGCCATTGAGCCTAAAGTTCTCTGCGTCGACACTTTTCGCTTCACAGCGACCACCGAGTTATCAGGCATCAGCATCTTCTTCGCGCTGCAACTGTTTGAGAATGTCTCCGACGAGGGTGATCGACCCCGAAACGACAATCATGCTGTTCTGATCTTTTGGCAATACTTCTTTTGCGAGTTCGAGCGCATGCCAAGCATTTGCCGAAGTTTTGACCCGATCGGCACCAAAAGTTTCGCCGGCCATAGCCGCCAGATCGGGCATTGGAATTGCGCGTGGAGAAGATGACTGCGTGATTATTACCTCGTTGATGACGGGTTCTAAATTGCTCAACACCGATGTGGCGTCTTTTTCGGCGAGGATCGAAACAACACCCACAACATAAGGCGAGTTAAAGGTTTCCCGAATCGACGCAGCAAGCGAAAGTGCGCCACCCTCGTTGTGAGCTGCATCAAGAACAATGAGGGGGTCTTTGCTAATAACCTGCAGGCGCCCAGGAGAAGACACATCAGCAAACGCAGCCCTCACGATGTCATCCATCATTCGCTGTTCGCCACCACCTAAGAATGCTTCGCACGCAACGATTGCCAAGGCAGCGTTCTCGGCTTGATATGAACCGTGAACCGGCAGGAACAAGTCGTGATACTCCCCCGCTAAGCCCTGAACTGAGAATTTCTGGCCGCCAGAAACCGTCTCACTTGAAATCAGACGCCATCCGTCTCCGTGAAGCTTATATTTGTCGGCTACGGCAGCGGCTTTAGCAGCTAGCACTAGTTCGGCTTCGACCGGTTGAGGTGAACTAACCACGAACGCACCAGGCTTAATGATTCCGCTCTTAGTGGTTGCGATTTCAGCAAAAGTGCTTCCGATGCGATCGGTGTGGTCAAGCGAAATCGGGGTGAAAACAGCGACGTCTCCGTTGGCAACATTGGTGCTGTCCCATTCGCCGCCGATGCCCACCTCAAGAATCAAAACGTCAACCGGGGCGTCGGCAAAAACCGCAAATCCGAGAACCGCGAGAACCTCGAAGTATGTCAGGGCAACCTCGCCCTGAGCTTCGAGTTCAGCGTCTACGAAGAGCAGAATCGGTTCGATTTCGTTCCAAATCGTTACCAGGCGCTCGTCGCTGATGGATTCGCCGTCTAGCGCCATCCGCTCATTCATTTTTACTAGGTGGGGGCTCAAAAAGCGTCCGGTGCGCAGGCCGTGCTCGCGAAGAATGCGTTCGATAAACCGAGTTGTGCTCGTTTTGCCGTTAGTTCCGGTGATGTGAACAACTCGGTAGGCAAACTGCGGGTCTCCGAGTAGTTCGACAGCACGACGTGTGGGCTCGAGACGCTGACGCATCTTGCTCTCAGGCATGCGCGTCATCATGCGACGCTCTACCTCTGCGGCTTCGATGGCCCAGTGTCGGTCTTCGCTTATTTGGTTCATGCTTTTTTAACCTCGATGACTACCTGCTGTGATTCGCCGACGGCAATCGGCTGAAGCAAGGATACCGAGTCAGAGTTAACCGTTTGCGTTAAGAGTTCAATTGAAAGGGTTTCTGATTTGAGCATTTCCTCGTGTTCTGCAATCCACTTCAAAACTTCTTGGTCAGCGCCTACCGTCAAAACGATTCGATCACTAACATCGAGGTCTGCTTCTTTGCGAGCGTTTTGAACAGCACGGATGACGTCGCGCACTAATCCCTCGCCCGCCAGCGCTTCGGTAACAGCGCCATCTAATATCAAGAAGCCGCCGCCCAAGAGGATTCCGATGTGGCTGTGGTTGGTCGCTTCGGTTTCCGCCGCTTCGCTTAGATTCGCAACCAGGTCGAGCGTGTATTCGCCCGATTCAAGAGCTACGCCGCCAGCTACCACGACTCCATCAACTTCTGTCCAGTTGCCGGCTTTGGCCGCGCTGATTACGGCCTGAACACCTTTGCCCAAACGGGGGCCCGCTGAGCGCGAGTTTACCGCGAGTCGTTTGACAACGCCGAATTGGTTGGCCGAGTCAAGCGAGAGCTCAACCAGATTCACGGCCTTAACGTTTAGCTCTTCGGCAATGATTGAGGCAAAAGGTTCAAGGTTTGCGGCGTCAGAGGTGACTACCGTGAGACTGGCAAGCGGAAGCCGCACTCGCAAGCCCGAGCTCTTGCGAAGGCTCAGTGCCACCGAACTGATGTGTCTCACGTCGTCCATCGCTTTGACCAAGACCGGGTCTGAAGGCAACTCTGCGGCGACAGGCCAATCGGTCAGGTGAATAGAGCGACCTCCGGTCAGGCCGCGCCAAATTTCTTCGGTTACCAACGGCAACAATGGCGCAGCAACTCGCGACACAATTTCGAGAACCGTGTAAAGCGTGTCAAACGCTTCGGCAGAGGCATCCCAGAAGCGATCTCTTGATCGCCGAATGTACCAGTTGGTCAAAACATCAGAGAAATCGCGAAGCTCGGCAGCTGCCGAATATGAATCAAATGCGTCAAGTTGCTTTTCAACGTTGATTACTAGGTCGCGCGTCTTGGCAAGCAGGTAACGATCTAAAACGTCAGGTGAAGACGTCGACGACTTAGCTTCGTATCCCGCCGCGTTTGCATACAGCGAAAAGAAATACCAGGTATTCCAGAGCGGCAGCAAGACTTGACGCACGCCCTCGCGGATTCCCTGTTCGGTAACAACTAGGTTTCCGCCGCGCAAAATCGGGCTAGACATTAAGAACCAACGCATGGCATCAGCGCCGTCGCGGTCAAAAACTTCATTGACATCGGGGTAATTTCGAAGTGACTTTGACATTTTTTGGCCGTCGTTGCCCAAAATAATTCCGTGTGAAACAGCCGTCTTGAATGCCGGTCGGTCGAAAAGCGCGGTCGACAAAACGTGCAGGGTATAAAACCAACCGCGAGTTTGGCCGACGTATTCAACGATGAAGTCGCCTGGGTTGTGAGTGTCAAACCATTCGCGGTTCTCAAAAGGATAGTGGGCCTGAGCAAAAGGCATCGACCCAGATTCAAACCAGCAGTCGAGAACCTCAGGAACACGCTTCATCATCGACTTGCCAGTTGGATCATCGGGGTTTGGGCGGGTTAGATTGTCGATGCCTGGTCGGTGAAAATCGTCGATTTCCACACCAAAGTCGGCCGCCAACTCTGCAGCTGAGCCATAAACATCGATGCGAGGATAATTCGGGTCGGTGGACTTCCAAACCGGAATCGGCGCTCCCCAGAAACGGTTGCGGCTGATCGCCCAGTCGCGAACGTTTTCGAGCCACTTGCCAAACGAGCCTTCTTTGGTGTGCTCTGGAACCCAGTTGATATCTTGGTTGAGCTCGAGCATTCGGTCGCGCAACTTTGTGGTTTCAACGAACCAGCTCGAAACCGCCTTGTAAATCAGCGGGTTCTTGCAGCGATAGCAGTGAGGGTATGGGTGTTCGTAGCTTGCTTGGCGTAACAATCGGCCGTCAGCTTTTAGCCGCTGAGTAATCGGCTTGTTGGCTTCAAAAACGTGTTGACCTTCAAAGTCGCTGACGATTGATACAAACTCACCGCGCTCGTTCACCGAAACATAAACGGGGATTCCCGCCGCTTCGCAAAGCTTTTGGTCTTCTTCACCGTAGGCCGGCGCCTGATGCACGATGCCGGTGCCGTCGCTGTCGGCCACATAATCGCCAACCAAGACCTGCCAAGCATTGGCAATGTCGAACTTGGTGTTGTCGGCGTAATAGTCAAATAGACGCTCGTAACGAAGGCCGGCCAGTTCAGAACCGAAATACGAAGCTTGGATGGCGTCGAGCGCTGTGTCGCCGTCGTCATAGCCAAGGTCTTTTGCGTAACCACCCAGAAGGGTCTTTGCAATCAAATAACTGCTGTCAGCAGTTACGCCTCCATCTCCAGCGCCATTTGGTCCGGCCGGAACGACGACGTATTCAATGTTTGGGCCGACGGCCAAAGCGAAGTTGGTCGGAAGAGTCCAAGGTGTGGTGGTCCAAGCCAGCAGTTTTACCCCAGCGAGAGTTTCAAAACCCTTTTGCTCGGGCAAAGCCGCGAAACTAACGGTGACCGTCTGATCTTGGCGAGGCCTGTAGACCTCGTCATCCATGCGCAGTTCATGGTTAGACAACGGCGTTTCGCAGCGCCAGCAATAGGCTAAAACTTTGAAGCCTTCATAAATCAGGCCTTTTTTGTAGAGCTCTTTGAAGGCCCAAATCACGCTCTCGGTATAAGGCGCGTCGAGAGTTTTGTAGTCGTTGTCAAAGTCAACCCAGCGAGCCTGGCGGGTTATGTATTCACGCCACTCTGCGGTGTATTTCAAAACGGATGTGCGGCAGTAGTCGTTGAATTTGTCGACACCGAACTTTTCGATTTCAGGACGGCCCGAGATTCCAAGTTGGCGCTCAGCCTCAACCTCAGCCGGCAAACCGTGAGTGTCCCAACCGAATCTTCGTTCCACGCGAAAACCCTGCATGGTTTTGAAACGGGGAACCGCATCTTTTGCGTAGCCGGTCAGCAGGTGGCCATAGTGTGGCAGTCCGTTAGCAAACGGTGGCCCGTCATAGAAAACAAACTCGGGCGCGTCAGCATCACGTCGTTGGTCGATGCTGGCTTGAAAAGTGTCATCGCCCTTCCAGAAAGCCAAAATACCCTTTTCAACTTCAGGAAAACTCGGGCTAGGGTTGACGCCCTCGCGCGCAGAACCTTGGTTGTCTTTTGGATACATGTTGAGCTTTCTTAGGAGCAGGAGCAAATGACTTCAAGAGTCAATGTTAACCTTATACAGACTAAATATCTGGAGAGTTCCCGAGTGACTAACACAAACCGCGCAGCAAAACCCGACTACCTGGCACCCGCAACCACACCCGAAAAGGCGGGCGTTGAGGGGCTCGAGGCCAAGTGGGGTCTAGTTTGGCAAAACGACGGCACCTACCGCTTCGACCGCACGGTTAGCCGCGAGCAGGTTTATTCGATTGACACTCCCCCGCCAACCGTTTCTGGGTCGCTGCACGTCGGTCACGTTTTTAGCTACACTCACACCGATGTGGTGGCTCGTTTCAAGCGCATGAGCGGCTTTGAGGTGTTTTATCCGATGGGCTGGGATGACAACGGCTTGCCGACCGAGCGACGAGTTCAGAACTATTTTGGAGTTCGCTGCGACCCGACTTTGCCCTATGTCGAAGGTTTCGAGCCACCTTTTGAGGGTGGCGACAATAAGAGCAGCAAGGCTGCCGATCAGGTGCCGATTTCTCGTCGCAACTTCATCGAACTTTGTGTAAAGCTAACCACTGAAGATGAGAAACAGTTCGAGGCACTGTGGCGTCAACTTGGCGCCTCGGTCGACTGGGACCAGACCTACCAAACAATTTCTCCCAAAGCCCAAGCGGTTTCTCAGCAGGCGTTTTTAAACAACCTAGCTCGCGGAGAGGCTTATCAGTCGATGGCCCCAACGCTGTGGGACGTCACATTTAGAACCGCGGTTGCTCAAGCTGAGCTTGAAGATCGCGAGCAGCCTGGCGCTTATCACCGTTTGGGTTTCAATGTCGACCCAGCTTTGGTTGACGGCGGAAAAGTGTTTATTGAAACGACGCGACCTGAGCTTTTGGCCGCATGTGTGGCATTGGTTGCCCACCCCGACGACGCTCGCTATCAAGGACTCTTTGGCAAAACCGTTCGCACGCCGTTATTTGACGTCGAAGTTCCAGTTGTGGCGCACCGTCTAGCTCAAATCGACAAAGGTTCGGGCATCGCCATGATTTGTACTTTTGGCGATGTCACCGACGTGATTTGGTGGCGCGAACTCGACCTACCAAACCGCGCGATTATGGGGTGGGATGGTCGCATCCTGGCCGAATCGCCCGAAGTCATCACTAGCGAAACCGGTCTTGAAGCTTGGGCGGCAATCGCCGGTAAAACCATTTTCTCTGCAAAACAGGCAATCGTTGAACTGTTGCAGGCATCTGGTGACATGGTAGGCGAGCCTAAGCCAATCACTCATCCCGTAAAGTTTTTTGAGAAGGGCGACAAGCCGCTCGAAATCGTTTCGACTCGTCAGTGGTACATCAAAAACGGTGGACGCGACGCTGACCTTCGAGCTCGTCTGATTGAACTTGGCAAGAGCCTGAACTTCGTGCCCGACTTCATGCGTGTGCGCTATGAAAACTGGGTCAACGGTCTAACTGGCGACTGGCTGATCTCGCGTCAACGCTTCTTTGGCGTTCCGATTCCGGTTTGGTATCCACTCGATGACAACGGCGAAACACTTTTTGACGCTCCTTTGGTTCCCGCCGCTGCCGATTTGCCAATCGACCCGTCAAGCGATGTTCCTTCCGGCTACAGCGAGGCCCAGCGCGGTGTTGCAGGCGGTTTCATCGGCGAGGTTGACATCATGGACACTTGGGCAACATCATCGCTCACCCCGCAGCTTGCGGGTGGCTGGTTGGCAGACCCAGAGCTCTACAGCTTGGTTTACCCATACAGCCTTCGCCCACAGGGTCAAGACATCATTCGAACCTGGCTGTTCTCAACAGTGTTGCGAGCCGAACAAGAGACGGGTCAGTTGCCTTGGGCAAATGCCGCTATCTCAGGGTGGATTCTTGACCCAGACCGCAAGAAGATGTCGAAGTCAAAAGGCAACGTTGTCACACCGACAGACCTCTTAGTTGAACACGGCTCCGACGCCGTGAGATATTGGGCGGCTTCGGCTCGGCTTGGCACCGACGCTGCGTTTGACACCGGACAGATGAAGATCGGCCGCCGGTTGGCGCTCAAAGTGTTGAATGCCGCAAAGTTTGTGCTTTCGTTCGACGCTCCAGCCGTCGACGCAACTGTGAGCGAACCGATTGACCAGAGCCTTTTGCTTGCCCTGGCCGACGTGGTTCGCGATGCCACCGCGGCCTTTGATAACTATGACCACACTCGCGCACTTGAACTAACTGAGCAGTTCTTTTGGAACTTCACCGACAACCACCTCGAGCTCGTAAAAGACCGTGCCTACGGTCAGGGCGGAGCAATCGCCGAGGGTCAGGCTTCGGCCGTTTTGGCCCTTCGCCGAGCGCTTCACGCACAACTTCGTTTGCTCGCCCCATTCTTGCCCTATGCGACCGAAGAGGTTTGGTCGTGGTGGCAAACCGGCTCGATTCACCGTGCCGCTTGGCCGACCGCCAACGAGTTTGCTAGCGACTTGGATGCCGGCAACCACGGTCTGATTGATTTGGCTAAGGTCGCCCTGTTTGGCGTTCGAAAAGCTAAGAGTGACGCTAAAGTTTCGATGCGCGCCGAAGTTCTAACGGCAACACTTCAGGCTCCGGCGGCTGTGCTCTCAAGCGTTCGCTTGTTTGAGCAAGACCTTCGTGCCGTTGGTCACATCGCCGACCTTGCGCTTGCCGAGGCCGACGAGCTCGCCGTGGTTGATGTTGTGCTCGCTGAGGCTCCAGCGGCTGAATAGCCGGCTCTTGCTAGGCGCTTTTGGCTTGGCGCAGAGATTTGAACGGAACCATGCGAGGTTCGCCGGAACTAACGACGACATCTTTGGTAATGACCACTTTGCACGGATTCAAACTGCTTGGAATCTCAAACATGATTGGTCCAAGCACCTCCTCTAGAATCGCCCTCAGCCCTCGTGCGCCGGTTTCTCGTTCGATAGCCTGATCGGCCATGGCCTCTAAAGCATTCTTTTCAAACTCGAGCTCAAAACCATCGAGTTCAAACATGCGCTGATATTGCTTTACCAGCGCATTTTTCGGTTCGGTGAGAATCTGCATCAACGATTTGCGGTCAAGCGGAGTCACGTTTGCGATAACCGGCAATCGGCCGATGAACTCAGGAATCAAACCAAACTTGCGCAGGTCTTCAGGCTGGACTTGGCTGTATGGGTCAACTTCGGTTGACTTGTCGCGAATGTCAGCGCCAAAGCCGATGCCTTTTTTGCCAACGCGACTAGCGACGATATCTTCGATGCCGGCGAAAGCTCCAGCAACAATAAACAGCACGTTGGTGGTGTCAATTTGGATGAACTCCTGCTGCGGGTGCTTTCGGCCGCCCTGAGGTGGCACCGACGCCACTGTGCCTTCGAGAATCTTGAGCAAAGCCTGTTGAACGCCCTCACCCGAAACATCGCGGGTGATAGAAGGGTTCTCGGCTTTTCGAGAAATCTTGTCAACCTCATCGATATAGATGATGCCCTGCTCAGCTCGCTTGACGTCATAGTCGGCGGCCTGAAGAAGTTTCAACAGGATGTTCTCGACGTCTTCGCCAACGTATCCGGCTTCAGTCAGCGACGTTGCGTCTGCCACCGCAAAAGGAACGTTCAGGCGCTTCGCCAAGGTTTGAGCCAAATAAGTTTTGCCACAACCGGTAGGCCCAATCATCAAGATGTTTGATTTGGCAATCTCGATTGAGTCGTGCTCTTTGCCTGCCGCGGTGAGAGTGCCGGCAGAGCGGATTCGTTTGTAGTGGTTATAGACCGCAACCGAAAGTGCTCGTTTGGCCTGATCTTGACCAACCACAAACTCATCTAAAAAGTTGTAAATCTCTTTTGGCTTCGGAAGCTCGATTTCTTCAATCGGCGCGGCACTTGCATCGCGCTCTTCTTCAACAATCTCAACGCAAAGCATCACGCATTCGTTGCAGATGTAAACCTGCGGACCTGAAATGAGTTTGACAACTTGCTTTTGGCTCTTCGAACAAAAAGAGCACTTCAAGAGTTCGCTTGACTCACCGAGCTTAGACATATTCCAACTTTAGGTGTCGCTGCCGGCAAAATTGCGCATTGAAACGAGCTAGTTTCTAGGCGACCGCATTCTTTCGCGAGCCCAATACCTGGTCGATTAGGCCGTATTCGAGAGCCTCTGGCGCAGTAAGAATTTTGTCGCGATCGATGTCGCGGTTGACCTCACTCGGTGTGCGTTTTGAGTGCTTAGAGATGGTGTCTTCGAGCCAGGTGCGCAGGCGCATTATTTCTCTGGCTTGAATCTCAATGTCTGATGCTTGGCCACGGCCGGCGTCGCCAGACGAGGGCTGGTGAATCAGAACTCGCGCGTTTGGCAAGGCCAGTCGTTTTCCGGGCGCACCGGCGGCCAAAAGCACTGCGGCGGCCGAGGCTGCTTGGCCCAAACATACTGTTTGAATTTGCGGGCGAATGTACTGCATCGTGTCGTAAATCGCGGTCATTGCCGTGAATGAACCACCTGGAGAGTTGATGTACATCGTGATGTCGCGGTCTGGGTCTTGGCTTTCGAGAACTAACAGCTGAGCCATGATGTCGTCAGCTGAGGCGTCATCAACCTGCACGCCCAAAAACACAATGCGGTCTTCAAACAACTTGTTGTATGGGTCTTGACGCTTGAAGCCATAAGAGGTGCGCTCTTCGAAGCTCGGAAGAATGTAGCGAGACTCTGGCGAAATGAAGTTAGACATAATAAAAACCCTTACTTGGTTCCAACGCCGGTTGTGCTGGCTGCATACTTTTGAATCTGGTCGATGAAGCCGTATTCCAAGGCTTCTTGCGCTGTGAACCAGCGGTCGCGGTCGCCATCTTTCATGATTTCTTCGAGGGTTTTACCGGTTTGTTCGGCAGTAATCGAGGCCAGTTGGCGCTTCATGGAGGTGATGAGTTCGGCTTGAGTCTGAATGTCAGAGGCGGTGCCACCGAAACCACCGTGCGGCTGGTGCAGCAAGACGCGGGTGTTGGGGGTCGCATAACGCTTGCCCTTGGTTCCTGATGAAAGCAAGAACTGCCCCATCGATGCGCACATGCCGATTCCGACTGTAACAACGTCATTTGGAACGTATTGCATGGTGTCATAAATGGCCATGCCTGCGGTGATCGAGCCACCCGGTGAGTTGATGTACAAGAAGATGTCTTTGGTTGAGTCTTCGGCCGCGAGCAATAGCATTTGGGCACAAATTTCATTTGCGTTATCGTCGCGAACGTCACTACCGAGCCAAATGATGCGGTCTTTGAGAAGGCGATCGAACGTTCTCGAAGGCAACTGGATTGATTCTGACATTTCTGGTGCTCCTCAATAAATCTGGGTTCTAGTCAAAGATACTTGCCCCGACCCAAAAAACTTGGATGTGTTCGCCATGGGCAATAAAAAACCCGAGCCTGAGCCCGGGTTTTTTTCAGTTCAGGTGAACTTGAAGCTACTAGTGGTTGTGACCTTCGTGGTCGTCGTGGTCTTGAGCAGCTAAGTCAGATTTTGCGAACTCCGCAACGTCTATGACCTTGCCCTTTTTGTCGGTCACGATTGCTGATTCTAGAATCACGCTTAGAGCCTTGCGTCGGGCGACCTCACCAACGAATGACGGCATCTGACCATTTTGGTCAACCAACGAGACGAACTCTTGAGGCTCCATGCCGTATTGCTGTGCGCTAGAAACCAGATATTGAATAAGCTCAGGTTCGCTGACCTTGACTTCTTCGGCTTCAGCCACTGCATCCAAGACCATTTGCGCTTGGAACGACTTGGTGCTCTGAATCACTACTTCAGCGCGGTGCTCGGTGTCTTCTAAGCGACCCTCGCCTTCGAGGTGACGATTAACATCGGCGTCAACCAGCTCGTCTGAGACCGGTACCTTGGCAAGCTCAACGAGCTTTTCTGTCAATAGTTCACGAGCCTGAAGGGCCTGACCATAAACTTTAGAACTGCCGAGCTGTTCTTCGATGTTTTTCTTGAGCTCGGCGATTGTGTCAAACTCGCTTGCCAACTGAGCAAAAGCATCATCGGCCGCCGGAAGCTCGCGCTCTTTGACTGCAGTTAGGGTTACGGTTACTTCGGCTTCTTTTCCGGCGCTGTCGCCACCGACGAGCTTCGATTTGAAGGTGGTTGTTTCGCCAGCGGTCAGGGTGTCGAGCGCTTCGTCGATGCCATCGAGCAGGTTGTTTGAACCAATTTCATAAGAGATGTTTTGTGCCGAGTCAACCTCAACGCCATCGATTTTGGCCTGTAAATCGATAGTTGTGAAGTCGCCTTTTCTGGCAGGGCGATCAACGTTCTTTAGAGAGCCAAAACGGCCACGAAGCCGGTCAAGCTCAGCTTCAACTTCGATGCCGCCAACTTTGATCTCGTCGACGGTAACCTTCAGACCCTTGTATTCAGGAAGCTTGATTTCTGGACGAACCTCGACTTCGATTTCAACAACGAGGTTGCCTTCGAAAGTCTGAGGGTCTGGAGTCGATTTGACGTCGGCGGCTGGCTGGCCCAGCGGGCGAAGTTTTTCAGCCTCAATTGCCTGACGATAGATTGCGTCGAGGCCGTCGCCAATCGCGTGCTCAAGAATCGCAGGGCGACCGACGCGCTGCTCAAGAATTGCCTTTGGGATTTTGCCCTTGCGAAAACCAGGAACGTTAACCTGCTCGCCAATGTGCTCATAGGCGTGGTCAAGGCTAGGTTTGAAAGCCTCTGGGTCGACCTCAATGATGAGCTTGACTCGTGTGGGTTTGATGCGCTCGACAGTTGTCTTCAACGGGTTCTCCTGAGAATTTGGCCCGCCGGCACGCGAGCCAGATGTGTGATTTATGCAATCAATAAAAATGGTGGTCGGGGTGACAGGACTCGAACCTGCGATATCCTGCTCCCAAAGCAGGCGCGCTAGCCACTACGCTACACCCCGGTGGTTCGCGCCCTAAAGCGCTTCACCGCATTGCATCCGACGCAATTTCTTGCACCTGAACAACTCGACCTACTCTATCGCATAGAATGGTCACGGTCGCACTTTTTGTGAAAAGTGTGATTTTTTGCGAGTGTAGCTCAATGGTAGAGCCTCAGTCTTCCAAACTGATGGTGCGGGTTCGATTCCCGTCACTCGCTCCGAGTGGCTTCTGTAAAGCCTGCCTGATAGTCCAAATTCAAAGTGGACTTATGACTGGCACTTCGAGCACCAATAGAGTTTTCTGGTCGCCATAATCGCGATCGAAATCTCTTGGTCACAAACCCTGCAGGGCTTGCCTTCGCGCTTATAAACAAAATTTCGTTCAGCTTTAGTCGGGCGCTTTTTGGCTAGATCGTCTCGCGTGATCATGAACCCGGTTTTCACGCCAACCTTTAGCAACTTAACCGCATCGTGCCAAATCTCAAGTATTTGCTCCTCGGTCAATCGGTTACCCAATTGGTACGGGTCAATTTTGGCGCGAAACAGCAACTCGGCTCGATACACGTTTCCGATTCCTGACACAACCGCTTGGTTCATAAGCAGCTGACCGATGGTTGTGCGACTTTTAATCACTTTTTCTAAAAACCGTTGCGACTCGAGACCAGTAGGGTCGCTATTGATTGGGTCGGGTCCGAGCCGTTTGAGCACCGCTGAGACTTCAGCTGGCGTTAGTACTTCGCAAACAGTTGGGCCGCGCAGGTCGACCACAGCGTGTTTAGCTGAGAAGCGGGCTCGAACCTCTCCAACTACGGGTGGGGCATCTTGGCCGGCGCGCGCAACCTCGAACTCACGAAACTGCCACTTTCCGTAAATGCCCAGGTGTATTCGAATGGTTTTACCGCCGGCGAACTTGAGAAAGAGTTGTTTTCCGACGGCTGCAGCCTTGACTAGTTTCGTGTTGTCGACCAACCTGGCACCCAGCTCGAAGCGCCCCTGGGGTGAACTCACCGAAACTACTTGGCCAGCAAACAATCGATTGAAATCGTTCGCAGAACGATGAACGGTATGACCTTCAGGCATGTCGGTAGGTCAATCGACTGCTAGAGCCGAACTTCGCCGGTCTGCTCATAGGTTGCGATCTTGCCGATGCGGCGAACGTGCCTTTCATCCTGACTAAAAGGCTCTCTAAGAAACGTCAAAACAAGCCCTAGAACCTCTTCTTTGCTGTGTTGCCGAGCCCCCACAGCCACAACATTGGCGTCATTGTGTTCGCGCGCCAGGCGAGCGGTTTCAGGGTTCCAAGCCAGAGCCGCCCGAGCGCCCAAAACTTTATTAGCAGCGATTTGCTCGCCGTTGCCGGAACCGCCCAGAACGATCCCGAGAGCTTCAACTCCAACGCTCTGGTCGTCAACCACCGCGATAGCCGCGTTGATGCAAAATGACGGGTAATCATCTAGGGCATCATAAGTCTGAGGGCCGTGGTCAACCATTTCAAACCCAAGGGTCGTCAACTCGGTGATCAAGAAGTGACTGAGTTCAAGACCCGCGTGGTCGGTAGCAATGTGAACGCGCATTTTTAAGAGCCGTGCCTAACTTTCTAGTAATTATTCTTCGTAACGACGAACCAGCCAGAACTGGCAGAAAGCCGCACCAATCAAAGAGTTGATTGCAAAGGTGCTCAGAATCGGAATCACTCGAAGGTTTAGGTATGCGGTTCGGTCTGCTGTGTTCAGCGCGTCGGCAACCTGCATGAAAAGCGCTCCGGTCAGAAATGTGACCGCGATTGTGACCCCAGCCGCACCAACGAAACGCGCAACGTAACCGTTGTTCCGAACCACAAAACCTACGATTGACCACAAGAAAAATGCCGGCAACATTACATACATTCCCTGAAGCTGGGTTAGGCCAATTACCTCAGAAAAATTGAAACCAGTCACAATAATGAAGCTCGCTACCGACAATAGGCCCGCGACAACGTAGTTGACAGATGCTTCAATCAGAGGGTGTGAGCGAAAAAACATCATAGATGGCGTCCTTTTGGAGTTTCAGATGTAAAACAGTTTAGCTGCGCCGATTAGTGACCAAAACGTACCAAAAATTGCAAACTGCTGACCCTGCCAGAGTGCCCAAATAATAGGCCACCACGACCGCATACATCGAAGCGGTGACAGTGGCTCGAGATGAGTCTTCGACCGCGTTAACAACTTGATTTGTCAAGATGAGTGCGACAACGCCGATGATTGAGTTGATAGTAATCTGAGTGAAAAACCGGGCAATTGCCGACCTACCTTTGAGGAACTGGCCAGAGATTGCCCAAAGCACAAAGCTCGGTAACAGAAGAAATATCGCTTCAAGGGTGAATGTGTTCGTGACAGCTCCAAAATTGGCGCCAAAGGTTGCAATCAAGACGACCAAAGAGACAATCGTTGACACCACATAAATAATCGAAGCCTCTAACAGCGGACCCTGGCGAAGACGCATTTGAATACCTACTTGTGATTGGACGAGTTAGCTTTACAGTTTAGCTTCGAGCTTTCGTAATCTAATCGTAAACATTGGCGAGTTAAGCTAATAGCTATGCCTGCAGAAAACCTAACTCGCGTCGAAGCCCAAGAGCGCGCCGCCATTCTCAACGTTTCTAGCTACCAAGTAAGCCTTGATCTCACAGTCGGTGAAGAAACTTTCCTAAGCACATGCACCGTCAGATTCTCGAGCAGCCATGTCGGCGCTTCGACGTTCATCGACGCAATAACTTCAAAGGTGCACAGCGTTGTGCTGAACGGCGAAAACCTTGACGTTGCCGCCGTTGCAGATGCTGCGCGCATTCTGTTGCCCCAGCTCAAGGCCGAGAATACTTTGGTTGTTACAGCTGACATGCACTACATGAACACCGGCGAAGGCCTTCACCGCTTCGTTGACCCGGTCGACAACGAGGTATACCTTTACACCCAGTTCGAAGTGCCTGACAGCCGACGCGTGTTCGCTGTGTTCGAACAACCCGACCTCAAAGCAACTTTTGAGTTCTCGGTGACCGCGCCTAAGTATTGGAAACTCATCTCTAACTCACCAACCCCCGAGCCAACCGCGGTGAGCGAAAAAGCGTCAAAGTGGAACTTTGCGCCGACACCCCGCATCTCGAGCTACATCACAGCTCTAATCGCAGGGCCATACACCGAGGTTCGCAGCGAGTTGACGTCTTCGAGCGGGCGCGTGATTCCACTCGGTGTCTTTTGTCGCGAGTCATTAGCTGAATACCTTGACGCCGACTACATTTTTGACAAAACCCGCGAAGGATTCGAGTTCTTCGAGGCCCAGTTTGGTGTGCCGTATCCATTTGAAAAATACGACCAAATGTTCGTGCCAGAGTTCAACGCCGGAGCCATGGAAAACGCCGGAGCAGTCACCTTTACTGAAAGCTACGTTTTCAGGGCCAAGGTTACCGACGCAATCAAGGAACGTCGCGTTGTAACGATCCTTCACGAACTCGCCCACATGTGGTTCGGCGACCTCGTGACCATGCGCTGGTGGAACGATCTCTGGCTAAACGAGTCTTTCGCTGAATACGCCTCGACCCTAGCCACCGCAGAAGCAACCGAATGGCACGGAGCGTGGACGACATTCACCGCACTCGAAAAGAGCTGGGCCTATCGCCAAGACCAACTGCCTTCGACTCACCCCATCGTTGCCGAAATAAATGACCTTGAAGACGTGCAAGTCAACTTCGACGGCATCACATATGCCAAGGGAGCCTCAGTTCTGCGCCAACTGGTTGCTTGGGTAGGACAAGAACAATTCATGGCCGGGGTCTCGCAATATTTCAAAAAACACGCATTCGGAAACACCGAGCTCTCAGACCTTCTAGTAGAGCTCGAAGCCACGAGCGGTCGCGAGCTTCGCAGTTGGTCAAAACTTTGGCTTGAAACCGCCGGGGTCAACACACTTCGCTCAGCTATTGAGCTTGACGCCGAGGGAACCATTACCAGCTTTGCCGTTTTGCAGACCGCAATCGCCGAGCAACCGACCATTCGCCCACACCGCATGGCAATCGGTTTTTATGACCTAGTCGACGGCGTAATGACACGCACTCACCGACTTGAGTTAGATGTTGATGGCACTTCGACCAAGGTTTCAGAGCTAGTGGGTCTAAAGCGTCCAGCAATCATCCTCTTGAATGATGGTGACCTGGCCTACACCAAAATACGCTTGGATGACGCGTCTTTCGAGGCTGCAGTTGAGCACCTTTCGAAGATCGACGACTCTCTAGCGCGCGCCCTGATCTGGGGCGCCGCGTGGGATGCAACACGAGACGCCGAAACCTCCGCTCGGGCGTTCATCAAACTTGTTTTGGCAAACATCGCAACCGAGACCGAATCGACGACGATTCTCACGTTGCTTCGACAACTGCAAACCGCCTCACACCAGTTTGTTGACCCTGAAGTGCGCAAAGAAACCCTCGAAGACCTAGCTGACGCGCTATGGCAGTTGGCTGAGAGTGCCGACGCTGGGTCAGACTCGCAGCTTCAGTTCGCTAAGTTCTTCTGCCTGTTCGCAAGAACCGACGACCAGCTGGCGAAGCTGTTTGGCCTTCTAAACGACACCATTGCCCTAGAGGGCCTAGCAATTGACCAAGACCTTCGATGGGAACTAATCGGCGGTCTGGCCGCCGCCGGTGCCTACACCGAAGCCGAGATTGATGAAGCCTTGGCCAGAGACAATACGTCAAACGGACAACGTTTTGCAGCCGCTGCCAAAGCCTCGCTGCCAAACGCCAAAGCCAAAGAATCTGCTTGGAACCTGATGACTAAAACCGACGAATTGTCAAACGTTTTGGTTAACGCCGCCAGCCTAGGTTTCGTTCGAGTCGTGAAACGCAAGTGGATCGAGCCTTACATCGACAGGTATTTCGAGCAGGCCACTGACATTTGGCAGTCAAAAACCTACAAGATTGCCGATTACCTATTGGTCAATCTTTACCCGGCTGTTCTGGCAACCCAAGAACTCGCCGACAAAACTAAATCTTGGATTGAAAAGACCGACTTTACCGACCGCACAGCATTGCGACGCATCATGGTTGAAAACCTTGCAACTACTGAGCGCGCACTCAAAGCTCAGGCTCGCGACGCGCAAGGCGACTAATGGTTGAACCCTTGGCCAGCATCACCGATTGGTTTAGAGCAATCTGGCAAGATTGGCACAGTCTGATTAGGGTGGTTTTGATACTGCTCGGCGCGCTCGTGTTGCGCTGGACGCTGTTAGCATCGGTAAAACGAGTCGTGAACTCTCTCGTCACGGGCCTCAAGTCAAAGAAGATTGTTCGCAGACCTACTGATTCACAATCACCTGTCAATCAAGAACGCGTCGTTCAGCGCACACGAACCATGGGCACGGTGATGCGCAACTTCATTACCTGGTCGATTGCAGTCTTCGCAATCAGCATGGTGTTGGGTGAGCTGGGCGTCTCAGTCGGAGCGATTGCCGCCGGAGCTGGAATTTTGGGTGCTGGGCTGGGTTTTGGAGCCCAGAGTCTTATAAAGGACCTAATTTCTGGATTGTTCATTGTGTTTGAAGACCAATTCGGCGTTGGAGACACGGTTGATCTGGGCGAAATCACCGGCGTCGTCGAGTCGGTTGGATTGCGAGTTACTCAGGTTAGAGACTTTGACGGAGTGCTTTGGTATGTGCGAAACGGCGAAGTGATTCGAGTCGGAAACCACACTCAAGGATGGTCGCGCTCGATGCTCGACATAGCACTTCCCTATGAGTCCGACGTTTCGGCCGCTCAGGCGCTTTTGTTGGGCGTGGCGGCTAAGGTTGCGGCTCAACTACCTGACCTAGTTATTGGCGAACCCGAAGCCTGGGGAATTCAGATTCTGACCGGCAACCAAGTGGTGGTTCGTATTGTTCAAAGAACCAGATCGGGCAAAGCAGACGAGTTCGGTCGCGAACTCAAACTTCAAGCAAAAATAGCCCTTGAAGACGCTGGAATCGACCTTGCCAACGACAAACCAGTGTTTGAAATCAACACCGGCAAATAAGTGAATTCGTTGAGCTTTTATGACGCCGTCGGTGGTCGACCAACGTTTGCGATGCTTGCTAAAACTTTTTATGTTGGTGTCGCAACCGACGAGCTTCTATCGCCGATGTATGCCACCGATGACTACGGTCCTCCAGCCGAGCGTCTTCAGCTGTTTCTAGAGCAGTATTGGGGCGGGCCGACCGATTATCAAGAGCTTCGAGGCCACCCCCGATTAAGAATGCGACACGCTCCCTATCAAATAAATCGAGACGCTCGTGAACGCTGGCTTAAACACATGAGAGCCGCACTCGACGCAGTTGTTGCAGCCGATCTGGTTCCACCGATTTATGAGGCCGAGCTTTGGGATTACCTCGAGCGTGCAGCAACCTCACTAATGAACACCTCAGGCTAGTGGTGTCGGGCAACCTTAGTTAGCACGTGTCCGTTGCTGCTGCTTAGCCGAGCCCATCCATCGGCCAGATAAACGGTTACCGGCTCATTTTCGGTCAGAAACCCTAAGCCCGCGGCAACAAACGCGGCTCCCATAGGAATCGGAGATTCAAAACCGATTGCCCGACCCCAAACTTCACCTCGAATGCGTGCGGCAATTGGTCCGCCAACCGAAGCCGGAAGCGTTTCGGCGACCTCAGCAATGCCATCGCGAGCCAGCTGAGTTAGGACTGACTCATCGATTTGCGAATCAGCTCCCTCAGCAAGTGTCCACCCGGTGCGTGGCGGCGAAATGCCGGCCCAAGCCACCCGCCCACCGGCAGGGAGCTCAACCTGAAGATCTTTTGAGCTTGTTGAGGGTGCGTTTGCTATTCGCGCCAACCGGTCAAGCACGGCTGCAATCGGAACAGTGGTGTCAAGCTCTAGAGCATTTGGTAAATCGCAAGTTCGAAGCCCGAGGATTGTAGGCCCGGCATCCATGAGGCTGCCAGCAAAAATTGGAGCAACGTAAGTTGCAAGAACGTTTCCAAATGCACGAAAGCGAACTGAACCTTCAGGGTCGAGGCGTCGTGCTCGATTTAGGTAGGCCTGCAGGTCGATGGCCGATTCGCGGTCAGCGAGATAAAAATCATTCTTCATAACGCTGTCTAAACTAGCTTGTGAGTGGTGAATTCACCTAAATGATAACCTCGCGAAAGTGTGCCAATGGTGCCAAGAATCCAGATTGACCTCGCGCCGAACATCCCCGTAGACCCTCTGGCCGAACTGATTGCAACCCTCGATTTAGCTGATGCGGGAGGTGCCAAGACTCGAGAGGATATATTCACCGGACCGAGCCAGTGGATGCCTCACGGACGCGTTTTTGGCGGGCAGGTTTTGGCCCAAAGCCTAGTTGCAGCAACCAGGACTATCGAAAACGAACGCCCCGCCCACTCGCTTCACGGATACTTTCTGCGACCAGGTGACATTCGGCTTCCGATTACTTTCTCTGTAGACAGATTGCGTGACGGCAGATCTTTTAGCACTCGCAGGGTGCAGGCATACCAGAATGGCGAACCGATTTTCTCAATGATTGCTAGCTTTCAAGAACCTTCTAAGGGCGTCGACCACCAAGAGAGTTTTCCCTCAGACATTCCTGGCCCAGAGTCACTCCCGAGCGCTGCAGAACTCATGGGCGAAATAGACCATCCGGTTGCTCAGTTTTGGTCTAAGGCAAGACCCTTTGACATTCGCCACATTCCATCGCCAATCTATTTCTCAGTAAACGGCGAGCACATTGCAAAACAAGCGGTTTGGATGAAATCGATTGGTGCAATGCCACAAGATGCGTTGCTGCACCAAGCTGCTCTCGCTTATGCCAGTGACTATTCGATTCTCGAACCTATCTTTCGCCGCCACGGAATATCTTGGGCTCACCCAGGTTTGAGTTCGGCGAGCCTTGACCACGCAATGTGGTTTCACAGACCTGCGCCGGTTGACGACTGGCTGCTGTATGTTCAAGAATCACCGAGCGCGAGTGGCAGTCGAGGGTTGTCAATCGGCAAAATTTTTGCGCGAGGCGGAGACCTTGTAGCCACGGTAGCCCAAGAGGGAATGGTGCGAATCCCAGAGATTCAATCCTGACGGTTGTTCTGGCGGAAGGTTTGCGCGAACTTAGTCTCGCGTGAGGCGTCGGTAGGTTGAACGGTGAGGCTTAGCGGCCTCGGCTCCTAAGCGTTCAATTTTGTTTTCTTCGTAACCCTGAAAGTTGCCCTCGAACCAATACCACTGGTCTGGCTTTTCATCGGTGCCTTCATAGGCCAAAATGTGTGATGCAACTCGATCGAGGAACCATCTATCGTGGGTAATCACCACGGCGCAGCCCGGAAACTCGAGGAGCGCATTCTCAAGAGAAGAAAGCGTCTCAACGTCGAGGTCGTTTGTAGGTTCGTCTAGCAGCAGCAGGTTGCCACCCTGCTTCAAAGTCAGCGCAAGGTTCAAACGGTTGCGTTCACCACCTGAGAGCACGCCGGCGGGTTTCTGTTGGTCTCCACCTTTGAATCCAAAGGCTGCCACATAGGCGCGCGAAGGAACTTCTTGGTTGCCGACCTGCATGTAGTCGAGTCCGTCAGAGACAACCTCCCAAAGAGTCTTGTTTGGGTCAATGCCGGCTCGAGACTGGTCGACATAGCTGATTTTCACAGTTTCACCAATCTTGAGCTCGCCGCCATCCAGTTTCTCGAGGCCGACAATCGTCTTGAACAAAGTTGATTTACCGACGCCGTTCGCTCCGATGACGCCAACAATGCCGTTTCGCGGAAGGGTAAACGACAGACCGCTCACCAAAGAACGACCATCGAAGCCTTTTTGGAGGTTCTTGGCCTCGAGAACCACGCTACCCAGGCGCGGACCCGCCGGAATTTGAATTTCTTCGAAGTCGAGCTTTCTGGTGCGATCTGCGTCTGCAGCCATCTGCTCATAGGCAGCCAAACGAGCCTTGGATTTGGTTTGGCGGGCTTTGGCACTAGAACGGACCCACTCGAGCTCGTCACTCAGGCGCTTAGCAAGTTTTGCATCCTTCTTGCCCTGCACCTCAAGGCGCTCGCGCTTCTTTTCAAGGTAGGTCGAATAATTACCCTCGTATGGGTAGGCGCGCCCGCGGTCGAGCTCGAGAATCCATTCGGCAACGTTGTCTAAGAAGTAACGGTCGTGAGTTACAGCCAAAACCGCGCCCGGGTATTTAGCCAAGTGCTGTTCGAGCCACAACACGGACTCTGCGTCTAGGTGGTTGGTTGGTTCGTCAAGCAGCAACAGATCTGGCTTTTCAAGCAAGAGCTTGCAGAGCGCTACACGACGTCGCTCGCCACCAGATAGGTGTGTGACCGCAGTGTCACCCGGTGGGCAACGAAGAGCGTCCATCGCCTGGTCAAGTTGACTGTCGAGATCCCAAGCGTCAAGGCGATCGATGTCTTCTTGAAGCTGTCCCATCTCTTCTAGCAAAGAATCGAAATCAGCGTCTGGGCTAGCCATTTCTTCACTGATTTGGTTGAAGCGGTCGAGCTTGGCTTTTGTGTCCTTCACTGCTAACTCAACGTTGCCCAGAACCGTGAGCGTTTCGTCAAGCGGGGGTTCCTGCATCAGCATGCCGACACTAAAACCTGGGCTCAAGCGTGCTTCGCCGTTGCTCGCTTTTTCTAGACCGGCCATGATTTTCAACACAGTAGATTTACCGGCGCCGTTTGGGCCCACGACGCCAATTTTGGCTCCTGGAAAAAACGCTAGCGTTACGTCATCGAGAATGACCTTTTCGCCGTGCGCCTTGCGCGCTTTGATCATCTGATAGATGAATTCAGCCATAGAAATGCATCGCTTTCGATTCGAGATTTTTTGCAGCTTAAAAGGGGCACCCCTCTTGCTGTTTGCTTCTGAAAGTTTACCTCAGTGGCGTCTCTGGGGGTTTGACGCTGAGTTCATTTCTAATGTGCGTTGCAAGAGGGGTGCATTTTTAGCGCCAGCCACGGGGGTGAAGCGTGCGCTAAACCTAGTAAGTTATTGTTGGGTGGATTTTAGGCTGTTGCCTTTTTGAGATTGAGCTTGACGTTGCCGTTATCGTCGATGTCGGTACTGGTTCCTGAAGTTGGCTGGTCTTCGAAACCTCCGTTTGCAGTTGTGTCATCGGCGGGGTCGGTCTCTCGAACCAAAATAGTTCTGACGAAAGTCGCGGTTCCCCAACTGAGGTCATGACCGATGGCGTCTGCGTCGACCTCGACCGAAGTGCCACTTCGTTCGCCGTTGTCCCAGTCACGAACTCGGAGTTTGCCGGCAACAAGAATGCGATCACCTTTGTTTACTGATTCTGAGCAGTTGATCGCAAGCTGCCGAAAAGAAGTGACTGTGAACCAGTTGGTTTCACCGTCTATCCAACGATTCTGGTTTCGATCAAAGCGACGCTGAGAGGATGCAAGTCGAAACGAGGTAATTGGCAACCCGTCTTGGGTAACCAGATGGCGAGGAGTTGTTGCCACCAAGCCTGAGATTGTGATGAGTTCTGACACGAAGCGGACCTTTCGAGGTAAAGCTCAAACTGAATGTTTGAACTGTTACCAAAGGTTGCCAAATCGAAGATGATCATCAAAAAGCTCTAGACAACACCGTTGATAAATCCGAATCGAGTTGCGTTGTTAGCAAACCGTTGACTGAACCTACTTGAGCAAATGCGCAAACTTTTGGCGCACCTTGGCAACCTTTGGTCCAACCACCGCAACGCAGTAGCCCTGGTTTGGGTTCTTTGTCCAAAAGTCTTGGTGATAGGTTTCGGCAACGTAAAACCGGCCGGTTTCAGTTGAGTCATCTGCAGGCTCGAGGGTAGTGACCACAGCATCGCCCCAAACTTCAGACGCGCGAACCAGGGCTTGCGCAAACAACATGCGTTCATCCTCAGTTCTAAAAAACATTGCCGAGCGGTATTGCGTGCCCACGTCGGCACCCTGACGATTTAGTTGACGAGGGTCATGCATAGTAAAAAATGCGTCGAGAACCAGTTCGGTCGAAATAACGTCACTGTCAAAGAAGACCTCCGCCGCCTCAGCGTGACCCGTTGCTCCGGAGCAAACATCTTCATAGTTCGCCTTGGTTGCCGAACCCCCGATGTAGCCAACTTCGACATCGCGGATGCCCTTCAACTGCATGAAGACGCTGTCGAGACACCAAAAGCATCCACCGGCAAGAATCAATGACTGTTCACTCATCTTTCTAATTTATGCTTATTGCATGAATTATGTTGCTGAACCACAAAGATATGAATCTGTAAAGTTTCGCCGCGTAGGCAAGAGCGGCCTGCAACTACCCGAGATTTCACTAGGACTCTGGCATAACTTTGGCGACGAAAACAAAAACTTCGACACCCAGGGCGCTATTTTGCGCCGAGCCTTCGACTTGGGAATCACTCACTTCGACCTTGCCAACAACTATGGCCCAAAACCTGGAAGCGCCGAAACCAACTTTGGCCTTCACTACAAACGCGACTTCGTGCCCTATCGAGACGAACTAATAATCTCGAGCAAAGCCGGCTATGACATGTGGCCAGGCCCATACGGTGAGTGGGGCAGCCGCAAATACCTAATCGCGTCAGCCGATCAAAGCCTAAAGCGCATGGGCCTCGACTATGTCGACATCTTTTATTCGCACCGCTTCGACCCAAAAACACCGCTCGAAGAAACCATGGGCGCTTTGGCCAGCTTGGTGCAGCAGGGCAAAGCACTTTATGTGGGCATCTCGAGTTACAACTCAGAACAAACCAGAGAGGCGAAGCGCATCCTCGGTGAAATGGGCGTTCCCCTGTTGATTCACCAGCCGAGGTATTCGATGTTCGATCGCACAGTAGAAATCGACTTGCTAGACACGCTTGGAATTGAAGGCGTCGGATGTATCGTCTTTTCGCCACTCGCCCAGGGAATGCTCACCGACCGCTATCTTTCGGGCGTCGCGCCTAAAGGTTCGCGAGCAACTCGAGTTGCCTATCTAGACGAGAAGATTACGGCAACCTACTTAGAGCGGGCAAAAGCTCTCAACGACATTGCGGCCCAACGCGGGCAGAGTTTGGCCCAACTTGCTCTCAGCTGGGTGTTGCGTCACCCGCAGGTAACATCAGCGCTTATCGGAGCAAGTAGCGTGGCGCAGCTTGAGCAAAACTTTGAGGCCATCGGAACGAAGGCATTCACTCAGTCGGAACTCGCAGAAATCGACAATTTCGCCATTCACGGAACCACGATCTAGGCGCAGCATGCAAGCACTCGAATTGAATCAAGAAAACTTCTCAGCGACTGTTTCGGCTGATGGCATAGCGGTTGTAGATTTTTGGGCCAGTTGGTGCGGGCCCTGTTTAGCGTTCGCCCCGGTCTTCGAAGAGGCGGCTCTTGAACACCCTGACATTCGCTTTGGCAAGGTTGACACCGAAGCTCAGCAAGACATCGCTGCCGTATTCGAAATAACTTCGATTCCAACGCTAATGATTTTTCGCGACAATATTTTGCTTTACAACCGTGCCGGAGCATTGCCCGCGCCCGCACTCAAAGATCTAATCTCGCAGGTGCAAGCTCTAGACATGGACGCCGTTCGAAATGAAATTGCCTCCGAAGCAAGCCAACTGGCAGACTAATGATTGGCATGAGAGTTTGGGGGAGGCAAGCATGTTAACTAAAAATGGGGCACTGGCGGTATTCAGCGGAATTACCGCTCTTGGCGCAATCGGCTCGTTTGTGGCAGCAAAAGACCCCCGCACCTGCTATCGCAACGATGTTTTGGCATGGACGACCTGCACCGACGTGCAATCTCAATACCTAGTCGGCGCTATTTTTCTAGGCGCATTTGCGGTCGTTGGAATTGCGGTTTCTCTCTATGGCAGAGCCAAGGCCCGCAAAAAAACCCGTGAAAAATAGCGTTATCCTGCCCTAACTTGTGATTGGTTGATGACTGGCTAGATTCGACTTAAGGCACGTTTCTTGAGCGAAAAAAGGAAAAACATGAAACTCTCGGGCAAAACAGTTGTAATCACCGGAGCCGGAAACGGCATGGGCCGCCAAATGGTGCTCGAATCGTTGCGTCGTGGCGCAAATGTTTATGGCATTGACATGAGTGAGTCGGCGCTCGAAGCAACTGCAGCAGCAGCCGGTAAAGGCGCTAAGTTCTCTTATTCAACTGTCGACATAACTGATCGCACAGCAGTGAGTGCTCTGCCCTCAAAAGTACTTGCGGCTTTCGGCGCCATCGATGTTTTAGTAAACAACGCAGGCATCATCCAGCCGTTTGTTAAGGTCAATGAACTTTCTCTAAAAGACGCCGACCACGTAATGAACGTGAATTTCTTTGGTCCGTTGAACATGATTAAGGCTTTCTTGCCAGAACTTCTAAAACGACCTGCCGCGCAAATCGCCAACGTTTCTTCAATGGGTGGCTACGGCCCCGTTCCCGGGCAGACCGTCTATGGTGCTTCGAAGGCTGCTGTCAAACTGCTAACCGAAGGATTGCGCTCTGAACTATTGAGCTCAAAGGTTGCCGTTACTTTGATTTATCCGGGCGCTGTTGGCACAGACATTGCGAGCAATAGCCATGTAACAATCGACATGCCAACTGGCGCAGACATGCCTTCAATAAAAATGACCTCGGTTGAAAACGCTGGGCGCATCATGATTGACGGCATAGAAGCTGGCAAAGCGAGAGTATTCGTGGGCAACGACGCCAAAATGATGGACCTTCTGGTCAGGCTTATGCCGGTAAAAGCTGCTGAACTCATTGCCAAGCAAATGGCTGGTCTTCTCAAAGACTAAACGTTGGAACAAAACCTAAATGCCTCGTGTTCGGTTTGAGCAGGAGGCATTTCATGAAAAACAACAGCTTGGCGATGATTGCACTAATTGCACTCGTGGGCGCCCCAGCATCACTGATTGGCTACATCGACCCAAAAACTTGCCCACCGCAAAACTCGGGGTTTACTACTTGCCAGCAGGCCGCAGACCAACACGTTTGGTTATTTTGGATTCTGGCCGCTTTCGGAGTCGCTACTTTTGTGGGTTCATTCGTTAGTCACAAGATTGCGGCGCGAAATAAATCTAAATCACCAAACACAAACCTTTAAAACAGGTCGCTTTCGCTTTTGCCTGCAACTAAGCCCCGGCCAGAAATGGCACAGAAGCGCCACGGATAACGTTTTCGCAAAACCTGCTCGGTTAGAAACGAAAATAGGTAAAGATTGTTAGATGATGAAAATAGGCGTGATTAAAGAACTAGTTGGCGAGACTCGTGTTTCTGCCACACCAACCACGGTAAAAGCGATTATCGACCTTGGCTATCAGGTCATCGTTGAGTCCCAAGCGGGCATCCTCTCAACTTTTCCCGACTCGGCCTACTCTCAGGCTGGAGCAACTATTGGTTCGACCAAAGAAGCATGGGCTGCCCAGGTTGTGTTGAAGGTTTCCGCACCCAGCGTTGAAGAGATCACTCAACTAAAAGACAACGCCATAATCGTCAGTTTGATGACCCCTTCGCTTCGCCCAGAGCTTCTCGAGTCGCTTGCAACTCGCGGCATCACCGCGCTAGCGCTCGACGCTGTTCCTAGAATCTCTCGAGCACAGTCAATGGACGTTCTCAGCTCGATGGCGAACATCGCCGGTTATCGCGCAGTTATCGAAGCTGCCCACGAATTCGGCCGCTTCTTTACCGGTCAGGTGACTGCCGCTGGCAAAGTTCCTCCAGCTAAAGTTTTGGTTGCCGGCGCCGGTGTTGCCGGGCTCGCAGCTATCGGAGCCGCCTCGAGCCTCGGCTCTATCGTTCGAGCCACCGACCCACGGCCTGAAGTTGCCGACCAGGTGAAGTCAATCGGCGGAACCTACCTCGCCGTTGAAGTTGCCGAAAAGATGGAGTCTTCGGATGGCTATGCGAAAGCAACCAGCGAAGATTACGACAAGCGTGCCGCCGAGATTTATTCTGAGCAGGCTGCTGACGTTGACATCATCATCACCACCGCGTTGATTCCCGGACGCCCCGCACCAAAGCTCATCACCGCTAGCGATGTTGCCAGCATGAAACCGGGCAGCGTAATCGTTGACATGGCCGCTGCCCAAGGCGGAAACGTGGCTGGATCGGTTGCCGGACAAAAGGTTGTCACAGCTAACGGCGTCACAATCATCGGATACACCGACCTGCCAGGTCGCCTACCCGCGCAAGCATCACAGCTTTTTGGAACCAACCTGGTAAACCTTTTGAAGCTAGTGACGCCAGAGAAAAATGGCGAGCTGGCCCTTGATTTTGACGACATTGTTCAGCGGTCGGTAACAGTTGTCAAAGATGGCTCGATTACTTGGCCACCTCCCCCAGTTCAGGTTTCTGCAGCGCCACAGGCCGCCAAGGTTGAAGCACCCGTAGCCAAAGAGAAAAAAACGATGTCGCCTCAGCGCCGCGCTTCATTGTTTGCCCTCGGAATCGCTGCACTTTATCTAGTCTGTGCTTTTGCCCCGGCTCCACTGCCCCAACACTTTTTAGTGCTTACGCTTTCGGTAGTGATTGGTTTCTATGTAATCGGCAAAGTGCACCACGCCCTACACACACCTCTTATGAGCGTTACCAACGCCATCTCAGGCATCATCGTGGTTGGCGCACTGCTTCAGCTGACCATTCCAAACCCTGCCGTTCAAATCTTGGCCGGAGTCGCAACGACCCTTGCCAGCATCAACATATTCGGTGGTTTCGCAGTAACAAGACGAATGCTCAACATGTTCTCGAAGGGAGGCAAATAAATGGAATCCCTTCTAACTATTGCCCCAATGCTGGCCACGGCCGCATACATTGTTTCATCGCTGCTTTTCATTCTTTCGCTCGCCGGTTTAAGCAAGCATGAAACCTCAAAGGGCGGCATTGTCTATGGCGTTTCTGGCATGGCGCTCGCGCTTGTTGCAACCACGCTTCTCGCAGTTACCACCGGATGGAATGACCCCTCGGCTCAACTGGGCTTGATTTTCATCGTCATCGGTCTGGTAATCGGCGCATCAATTGGTCTGTGGCGTGCCCGAGTGGTCGAGATGACCGGCATGCCCGAGCTAATCGCATTGCTTCACAGCTTTGTCGGTGTTGCTGCGGTTCTAATCGGTTGGAACGGCGCTCTCTATGACGGTGGGGTCACCGAAAACCTTCTGGGAATTCACCGCGCAGAGATCTTCATCGGCGTTTTCATTGGCGCAGTAACCTTCACCGGTTCAATCGTTGCGTTCCTAAAGCTTTCGGCACGCATCTCGTCAAAACCTTTGATGTTGCCGGGCAAAAACTTTCTCAACGTCGGCGCATTAGTTGCATTCGTTGCCCTAACCGTTTGGTATGTCGCGACTCCAGACATCAACCTCTTGATTGCTGTCACGGTCTTGGCGCTCGCGCTTGGTTGGCACCTCGTTGCTTCTATCGGCGGTGGCGACATGCCGGTCGTGGTTTCAATGCTAAACAGCTACTCAGGATGGGCTGCCGCGGCTGCCGGCTTCTTGCTGAACAACGACCTGCTCATCGTTACTGGTGCTCTAGTGGGTTCTTCGGGTGCCTACCTTTCATACATCATGTGTAAAGCCATGAACCGATCGTTCATCTCGGTGATTGCTGGAGGCTTCGGAATCGTTGCTTCGACCAGCAGCGACGAAGAACTCGGCGAATACCGAGAGACAGACGCATCTTCGGTTGCCGAACTGCTCAGAAACGCAACCTCGGTGATCATCACCCCTGGCTACGGAATGGCCGTCGCTCAGGCTCAATACCCGGTAGCCGACCTTGCAGCCCGCCTGCGAGATAAAGGCGTCGAAGTTCGCTTTGGCATTCACCCGGTTGCGGGTCGCCTGCCAGGTCACATGAACGTGTTGCTTGCCGAAGCCAAAGTCCCCTACGACATCGTTGACGAGATGGATGAAATCAACGACGACTTTGCTAGCACCTCAGTGGTTTTGGTCATTGGCGCCAACGACACTGTGAACCCAGCAGCGGCTGAAGACCCGGGTAGCCCAATTGCCGGCATGCCCGTGCTCAAGGTTTGGGAGGCCGAAAACGTGATTGTGTTCAAGCGCTCGATGGCCTCAGGTTATGCGGGCGTTCAGAACCCGCTGTTCTTTAGAGACAACGCGGCTATGTTGTTTGGCGATGCCAAGCAGCGCGTCGAAGACATTCTGCGAGCACTCTAGCCAAAACAAGACTCAAGTTATAAGTGCCCTCGGTAGGAATCGAACCTACGACCAAGAGATTAGAAGGCTCTTGCTCTATCCACTGAGCTACGAGGGCATTGAGACTAGTTTAAGCGACTTTGGCCTTTGGGTTTAGGCTTAGAGCGTGCTTTCGCGATTATTGACAATTTCACGCCCGGTTCTGTGGATCAACACCATCGGTACGACGCTAATGGGTGTGTGGCTAACCGGTTCGCTTTGGAACTGGAGCGCAGTGCCAATCTTGATCTGGGTTACCTTTCCTTTCAACCTTTTGATTTATGGCATCAACGACATTTTTGACCAAGAAACCGACAACATAAACATTCGCAAGGGCGGCTTTGGCGGGGCAAAAATTCATCCTAGAGAAGTGCCTTGGATCGCCTGGGGTGTCGTCGTCACCAACGTTCCGTTCCTGGTCTATTTTGCTTTCACGTGCTCGCTTGAAACCAACATCTGGATGTGGGCTTATGCGCTCACGTTCTTGTTCTATTCCGCTCCCCCGGCTCGGTTCAAAGGCCGTCCGTTCTTAGATTCAATCAGCAATGCCGATTACGCTTTTCCGTTGGCGTTTGTGCCGCTTGCACTCGGCTTCACACCAGCTTGGATGGCTGTATTTGCACTAATGGCTTGGAGTTTGGCCAAGCACACCTATGACGCGATTCAAGACATCGAAGAAGACGCGTTTGTTGAAATCAAAACAACTGCGGTTTATCTTGGCGCTAAAAAATCATTGATATGGGTCGCTTTCTGGTGGGCGGTGTCATCTGTGCTGTTCGCCTTCGTAAACGTTCCACTTGCGATCGCCAACGCAGCGTATGCAACCTGGTTGATTTGGTTGATTCAACGAAACGACTCGGGCGAAAACGCTAAGCGTGTCTATAAGTTTTCGGTTGCCTACCCATACGTCGTCGGTTCGGTGGCCGGATTCCAGCTCGTGGTTTCGATCGTCTTTCCGGAGCTAAGGTTTTGACCAAGAAAATCGTTGTGGTCGGTGCCGGCATCGGCGGTCTGACGGCTGCTGCTCTGCTCGCTAAAGCGGGTCACGATGTGACCGTTCTTGAGGGCAACTCTTGGATCGGCGGCAAATCACGGCGCATTTCGGTGGGCGGTCAGCGCATCGACACCGGGCCATCGCTCGTGACTTTTCCGGCGGTGCTCGACGAGCTCTATCAGCTCTACGACAAAATTGGAGCGCCGACTAACGCAGCAGCTATTGCAGCTCTAAAACTTGAGAAATTGCCTGAGGTTGGCAAATACTTTTTCAAAGATAAAGTCGTTAGTTTGCCAGTAAAACCAGGGCACGAATGGTTTGACGCGTGGAGTCGTTTTGACGATATTCACGGCGGCCTCAGCCCCGAAATAACCCAACTTTTGACCACGAGCCCATACTCAATGAAAACACTTGGGCCAGTCAGTGCGATTAGCAAGAATTACGGCCTCAAACTGTCGACCGCGAGCTACCTAAAAGGTCTGAAATGGCTGCCCGACGGCCTGCGCGAAGTGATTGCGATTCATACCCTAAACGCTGGCATAGCGCCCGAACGAACTCTGGCTCTGTATGCGACCATGCCGGCAGTCATGGCTCGCGAAGGCATCTTCGTTCCTCAGGGCGGCGTTTATGAAATCGTGCTTGCACTGGGGCGACTTGCGACGGCGGCGGGAGCTAAGATTCTGACCAACACCAAAGTGAGCTCGATTCGAAAAGGTTTGGTGGTTTCTAGCGCAGGTGAGTTTGAGGCCGATGTCGTGATTGGCGCGACCGACTCTGAATCGCTGACTGGTTTGCTCGGCCACAAACGAAGGGCCCCAAAACGCAGTTCTTGCTCAGGTGTAGCCCTTTTTGTGACATTGAAGACGCCGCTGCCCGAAAACATCGTGACGCATTCGGTGATTATGCCGAGAAATCCGGCAGCCCTTCACGCGTCGCTAGATGCGAGGCGGGTGCCAACCGAAACCATGGCTTTTTTGAACTACTATCGCCCAGGTCATGTGTATCCAAACAGCAAAGCCACCGCGGCAATACTTTTGACAGCGCCGGCAAACGGCGAGCAGTTCAAACTCGAAGACCCATTCGTTCAAAATGAGTTAGCTCGCATCAGCAAACTGATTGGCTTGGATTTCAACATTTCAGACCTGATCGAAGACCACGAAATCTTAGACCCTTCTTATTTCGCCGAGTTCGGCGCAGCCGGAGGTGCGCTGTACGGCGAGACTAAGCCAATGTGGCAGGGTGGCCCTTTTCACGTGCCAACCTACAACTCGATTTTGAGACCTTGGCTCTGGCGGGTTGGGGCTTCGGTTCACCCCGGCGGCGGAATTCCCGCTGTTATTGGCGGAGCAATTATTTCGGTTTCATCACTATTAGCGAGAAATGGGTCGGCGCGGTAGGTGCTCATAACTTCTGTTCTTTAGACTGAAGAATCACTAACAGCGAGGTTCATTTTGGCGATTTCTATTCGCGGCGTTACCAAGAAATTCGCCGATTTTTTAGCCGTCGACAACCTTGAGCTTGAAATCGCCTCGGGTGAATTCTTTTCACTTTTGGGCCCGTCGGGGTCGGGCAAAACAACTGTGCTTCGGCTTATCGCCGGTTTCGAGCTTGCATCAAGCGGACAGATTTTTCTAAACGACCAAGAAGTCACCTCGAAGGCACCTTTCGACCGAGATGTCAACACCGTTTTTCAGGACTACGCGCTTTTTGACCACCTGACTGTAATTGAAAACGTCGAGTATGGGCTTCGCGTGCGCAAGGTTGCCAAGGCTGAGCGCCAACAGCGAGCTTTGGCGGCACTCACCAAAGTGCATCTGGCAGATTTCGCACAACGCAAACCAGCGCAACTTTCCGGAGGTCAACGACAGCGAGTTGCCCTTGCCCGGGCAATCGTTGTGGAACCAAAAATTTTGCTGCTCGATGAGCCGCTAGGTGCCCTAGACCTAAAGTTGCGCGAGAAAATGCAGATTGAACTCAAGCAGCTGCAGCGTGAACTTGGAATAACTTTCATTTTTGTGACGCACGATCAAGATGAGGCACTGACTCTGAGCGACCGAATAGCGATTTTTAACCATGGGAAAATCGAACAAATTGGCACTCCGCAAGAGCTCTATGAAAAGCCTGCAACAGAGTTCGTAGCCAGATTCATCGGAACAGCAAACATTTTTGACGCTCCAGCCAGCCAGGAACTGTTTGGAATAGACAAGAAGACGATGCTGCGGCCCGAAAACGTCGCGATAGATGATTCGGGCAGTCCGGCAAAAATTTTGGAGTCAATCTATTTGGGGTCGACCCAAAGGATATTTCTTGAAATGGGCGCGCATTCGGTCATTGCCGAAGTGCCCGCTGACCATGCAAAGGATTACCGTCGCGGAGCGACTGTAAAAGTAACAATGAGAAAAACCGACCTGGTGGATCTCACTTAATATCGAAAGGAAAGTTATGTTAAAGAAAACCAGCATTATTGCTGCGGCAGCTGCAATCTCACTAGCTTTGGCTGGATGTTCTGCGGGTGCATCAAGCACCGGCGGCGCCATGCTCGAAAAGCTCGGCGAAAACGAAAAGACACTCTCACTACTCGGCTGGCCGGGCTACGCCGAAGACGGCAGCAACGACCCTGCAGTCGACTGGGTCACGCCTTTCGAGACCGAAACTGGCTGCCAGGTTACATTTAAGCCTTACGGCACCAGTGATGAAGCTTTGAGCCTCTTCAAGACAGGCGAGTATGACGCCGTTGCAGCCTCTGGTGACGCAACTCTGCGTTTGGTTGCCGGTGGCGACGTTCAGCCATTGAACACCGCGCTAATACCTTCATACGCTGACGTTTACAGCTTTTTGAAGGACCGCGACTGGAACTCAGTTGACGGACAAACCTACGGTGTTCCTCACGGCTATGGCGCAAACCTGCTGATGTACAACACCGATGTCGTGAAACCAGCTCCAACTTCATGGGATGTCGTTTTTGACGGTGCAAGCCAATACGCCGGAAAAGTCACGGCATACGACTCGCCAATCTACATCGCCGACGCGGCTGTTTATTTGATGGCACACCAGCCAGATCTTGGCATCCAAGACCCCTACGCGTTAGACGAAACACAGTTGGCTGCGGCTGTTGAACTGCTAAAGGCTCAGCGTGCCAACGTCGGCGAATATTGGAGCGACTATCTCAAGTCGATCCAGTCATTTGAGACTGGAAACACCGTAGTTGGAACCACCTGGCAGGTAATCAAGAACTCAATGTCAGGCACAACTAAGGTTGAAGCCATTTTGCCAAGTGAAGGCGCAACTGGTTGGTCTGACTCTTGGATGATTGCTACAAACGCTAAGAACGTTAACTGTGCTTACAAGTGGCTTGACTACATTGACACACCTAAGGCCAACGCTGCCGCCACTGAATACTTCGGTGAGGCTCCCGTAACTCAAGGGGCTTGCCAATATGCCGCAGATGCCAACTTCTGCACCGCGTACCACGCCGGTGATGAAGAATATGCTTCCAAAATCTACTACTGGACTACCCCAATCAGCAAGTGCCTAGACGGCCGCACCGACGTAGAGTGCACCGACTATTCTGCTTGGACCAAAGCATGGCAAGACATTAAGGGCTAACTGTTGCCTTCTAGTTCGGTTGTTGCAGGGGCCACTGATGTGGTGGCTCCTGCACGCCGAATTTCTAGTTACCTCTATAAGCACGTTCGTGCCAGATTAGCCCTGTTGCTCGCTGCCCCAGTGCTATGGCTCGGACTTGTATACATAGCATCGCTGTTGATGCTTTTGATAACCGCCTTTTGGACAATCGATGATTACACTGGCGACACTCAGGTCGCCTGGAACTTAGACAACATAACTTCACTCTTCACAGACTCTTTGTATGCAACAGTTACTGCCCGAACGATAGGCATTGCCCTGGCAGTAACTCTTATCGATGTTCTGTTAGCTTTGCCGATCGCCTTTTTCATGTCAAAGGTTGCGGGGCCAAAACTTCGCAACGTCATGGCTATTTCGGTCTTATTGCCCCTTTGGGCGAGCTACCTGGTCAAGGCCTATGCTTGGCGTTCAGTGCTCTCAGACAAAGGCGCCCTTCAGTGGATTCTCGAGCCGCTTGGCCTCCACACGCCGGGCTATTCACTATTCGGAGCAGCGATCACCCTCGGTTATCTTTGGCTGCCGTTTGTTATTTTGCCAATTTACGGTGGTCTCGAAAAAGTCCCTTCGAACCTGCTCGAGGCCTCTAGTGACCTCGGCGCGAGCACCTGGACAACCATTCGACGCGTCGTTTTTCCAATAGTGTTGCCGAGCATTATTGCCGGAGCCATTTTTGCCTTTTCGCTGACACTGGGCGACTACATAACAATCAACATCGTTGGTGGGGCAAATCAGATGCTCGGAAACCTGATTTACACCAACGTGGGAACAGCAAACAATTTGCCGATGGCATCGGCCTTGGCCTTGGTGCCGATAGCAATCATGTTTTTTTATCCCGCCGCCGTTAGGCGCACCGGAGCTCTGAAGAATCTCTAATGCGCATTAGCAGAGCTTCAGTCTTGGTTCTTGGTGCGCTATCGGCACTGGTGTTAGCAATCGTCTACCTGCCGCTGGTCATAGTGACAATAAACTCGTTCAACACCTCGATGAACATGGAATGGCCACCGCCCGGGTTCACATTTCTTTGGTGGCAGAAAGCCTTCGGTTCTGCGGGACTATTGGCCGCTCTGACCACGAGCGTTGTTATTGCGATGTGTTCAGCAGCAATTGCTCTGGTGTTGGGAACACTTTTGGCGCTGGCGCTCTCTCGCTACAGCTTCTTTGGCAAAGAGCCGATCGGCTTGATGGTGATTTTGCCAATTGCTCTACCCGGCATCGTCACCGGACTCGCTCTGAATAATGCCTTTAGAACAGTTTTAGGAATGCAACTGAGCATGGCCACGGTGATTGTGGCTCACGCTACGTTTTGCATCGTGACCGTCTATAACAACGTGCTCGCCAGATTATCGCGAACCAACAAAAATTTGGAGGATGCCTCTGCCGACCTTGGCGCCGGGGTAGCAACTACTTTTTGGCGTGTGACATTGCCTCAGATTCGAACCGCGTTGATTGCTGGTGGGCTCTTGGCTTTTGCTTTGAGTTTTGACGAGATTATTGTGACGACATTTACGGCAGGCGCCAATGTTGAGACTCTTCCGATTTGGATCTTAAACAACATGTTTAGACCCGGCAAAGCGCCGGTGGTGAACGTTGTAGCCGTCACCACGGTTCTGATTTCAGTGGTGCCACTCTTTTTAGCGCAGCGGCTGACACGCGAACCGAGCGGCAGATAGCGACTAAAAGTTTTATAACGGAAATGTCACGAAGACCAAGAATATGTCTCAAAAGTGACAAAAACACGATGACCCGACTTATTGTTTAGACACCATTATTTTTTGTTACCGCTAGCAGAGTTGCAGCAGAAACAAAAAAACATTGCCCAACAAGGAGAAATAAATGAAAGCAAATCGCCTAGTGCGTGCGCTTGGCCTTATTGCTGCAGCCGCTTTGACCACCACTGGTCTAGCAGCCGTTGCAATCTCGCCAGCCGACGCAGCCACAAAAACGTCTGTGACACTTTTGTCAACAGCACCTGTTACCTCGTTGAACTCGAGCACCCAAGAAGGCAACACTACCTACAACGCACAGGTCGGATACTTGACCGGTGCCGGCTTCATCTATTACGACGACAAGCCAGCGTTGATCAAGAACACAACTTTTGGTTCAATGAAAATCACAAAGAGCACCCCAAAAGACTTTAGAATCACCTACACAATCAAAAAGGGTCGCGTGTGGTCAGACGGCACACCAATCGACGCAGTTGACCTGTTGTTGTCTCACGTTACTTCGAGCAATGCCTACTCAAAGGCCGCTGGTCTTGGCGACCCATCGGGCACAACCCCTAAGTTCGACAGCGTCGGATATTCGGGTGCCTACTCAGAGCACGTAGTTGGCCTACCGACACTTAGCGCCGACCACCTATCTCTAACCATTCGTTTTGACCAGCCGATGCCAGACTGGGAGCTTCTATGCCCTGGGCCATCACCGGTTCACGCGCTAGAGCAGCTTGCCGCTGGCAAGACAAAACTAGGCAGTGCCGCTGAGAACAAAGCTGCTAAGGCAAAGTTCCTAAGCGACTTCATGGGCAAGAAAACTGCAGCTCTGACCGCTATGGGTAACAAGTGGAACACCGCCTATAACCTAGGAAACATCACTTCTGCCACGAACCCATTGCTTCTAATCAGCAACGGTGGCTTTATCGTTCAGAAAGCAACCGATGGTGTTTCGATGACTTTGGTTCGCAACCCTAAGTACAACTCAGGACCAGCCATGGCCACCACCAAGGGCATTAAGACCATTGTCATCAAGATCATCGAAGACAACGAAGCCGCCGTTCAGGCTCTTCGCAACGGCGACATCGATGTCTACTACAACACCTTGCCAACCGGTGCCGACAAAGTCGCCCTGACAGCCATAAGCAACGCAAACGTCTTGACAAAGGTCGCCGGTGGTTTCTCACACCTTGACCTTCGTGTTGACGCTTCTAATGGTGGAACAGAAACCTACCGTGGCCCATTCGCGGGTAACAGCAAGAAGGCAAAAGACCTACGTCACGCGTTCTTGCTAGCGCTACCTCGCGAGCAGATGGTGGATGTCTTGATCAAGCCGGTAATGTCTTCGGCTAAGACCATGGACACCCAGTTTGCATTCAGCGGTAGCCCTGAGTACAACGCTCTTGTCAAGAACAACGGCAACGCTGAGTACAGCGCAGGCACCCAGGCAACCCGCACCGCAGCCGCTCTTGCAATCGTGAAGAAGTACTACCCGACAGCATCAGCTTCTGACAGCAAGGTAACCCTTCAGCTTGCTCACGCAAACAGCGGCACCCGCCGCAGCATGACTGCGCTGATCATTGCCGAAGAAAAGAAGGCTGGTTTCGAGGTTGTTGAATACAACGCGCCAGACTTCTTCGGTGATGCCATCAACGAAAGCGTCGACTACGACGTCTTCATGTATGGTGCCGGACTCGGAAGCATTAGCCAGGGTAACGGTTGTGACTCTTACAAGTCAGACGGCGGAAGCAACGTCTTCGGTTGGAGCGACTCTGCTGTTGACACTAACTGCAGCAGCCTGCAGGGTGACTATCTAACCAACGCACAGATTGCCGCAAAGCGTCTTGCCGTTGACAAGATCGTACACAACAGCTACTGGGGTCTACCGCTTTATCAGAACCCGACCATCACAGCTAGCGTAAAGGCGTTGAAGAACGTCAAGCCGGCTCCACTCGGTGCAAACACCGTTTGGAACTACTGGGAGTGGCACTACTAAAACTTCGGTTTTAGCTAACTAAATCGAAGCGGGGTATCCGATTTGTCGGGTACCCCGCTTCTTTTGTGCAATGAAGTTCGTTCAACTAGAATTTGAACACCGACTAGGTGCGAAGATTGCGGCAAAGATGCCGCGGCAAGGTAGATTTTTGTGTTTGCTTACATAACCAGAAGACTCGGCATGATGCTGTTGATTGTCTTTGCAGCCAGTTTTATGGCCTACAACCTCGAGGCATACAGTTCTAACCCGCTTTCAGTCTTTGGCGAGAGCACTGAGAAGAACAAAGAGTATCTCAGAGAGCAAATGATTCAGAGGCTGCACCTAGACATTCCACCTCCGATTCGCTACTTTATGTGGCTTCGCGGAATCGTAGCTGGTCTCTGGGGGCATTTCAATCTCGGCAACACCCGCGACGGAGTTCCCGTTATCGATGAAATCGCCCTCGCCATTCCTACTACTTTCAGACTGGTAATAGCCTCAACCGTCTTGGCCATCGTGCTCGGAATCACAATCGGCATGGTCACCGCGATTCGTCAGTACAGTCGCTTCGACTACATTATGACTTTCATTTCGTTCCTACTCTTCTCATTGCCAGTTTTCTGGGTTGCGGTCTTGCTAAAGGAATATCTGGCCATCGGGTTTAATGACTTCTTGATGAATCCCGAAATACCGATTGAGATGATTCTGCTAATTTCGGTCATTGCGGGCATAGCGATGTCTGGGATTATTGGAGGTTCGAGGCGAAGGTCGCTCAGCGTGTTTGTTGGAGTGACAATCGGTTTCGGCATTTTGCTTCAGTTCGTCAGCCTCACACACTGGTTTGTGCATCCCGGCCTGGGAAACATCGGTGTTGGGCTTTTAGCCTTTGGCACGGCTGTGGTGGTGACTCAAATCTCAACCGGTTTAGATAACCGGCGTTCGCTTGCCGCTGCACTAGCCACGGCGGCCGTAGTCACAGTTGGTTACTACCCGCTTCAGCAATTGATGAGGGCAAATGCCAGCGCGCTAAACATTTTTGCAGTCTTCTCGGTAACCATCGCGATTGCAGCCTTGATCGGTTATTCGGTAGAGAAAATCGACAGACGCACCAACATTCGCACCGCCGTCATCACTGCATTTTTGGCAACGATTCCAATCATTGTCGATAGGGTGATGCGCGAATTTGGGCGATACTTCGGCTCAGATGCAATCAATATGAGGCCGGTGCCAACGCTCGGTCAAAACAATGACCTCATGAGCGAGAAGCAGTTTGGTAACTTCTGGATCTTAGGTTTAGACACTGTCATGCACCTCATCTTGCCGACACTTGCATTGACTCTGATTTCGTTTGCAGGCTACGTGAGATTCTCGCGAGGCAGCCTTCTCGAAGTGCTCAACATGGACTACATTCGCACCGCACGTGCCAAAGGCCTCACGGAACGAACTGTCATCGTGCGCCACGCCATGCGCAACGCGATGCTGCCACTCACCACGATTTTGGTAAACGACTTCGCTGGAGTGATCGGCGGTGCCATCATCACCGAGCGAGTCTTCGGCTGGAAAGGCATGGGAAAACTCTTTAATCAGTCGCTTACCAGCTACGACCTGAACCTCTTCATGGGAGTGTTCATGATTTCTGCAATCCTCACTGTTTTGGCAAACCTCGCAGCAGACCTGCTCTTTGGTGTTGTTGACCCTCGCATTCGAATTAGAAAGTAAAGTTCATGGCAGACAAAAAAGTGTCTCTAGAAAAGACTTCAGAAAAGAATGAAAACGAAATTGCCTTGCGTGAGACCGAAGGTCTGAGCCAAGGGCAAATAATCCTTCGCAGGTTCGTGCGTCACCGGGCCGCAATGATTTCGGTTGTTGCGTTGATTTTGATTATTCTTTTTGCTTACTCAGTCTCAGGAATTCACTTGGGAACCAAAGAAGCACCGTTCACAATTCCAGGTTGGTGGCATCTAACAATCACCGACATCGACCCTGAAGGCGCTATCGCAGCAACTTGTAACGGTGGCATCACCGGGTGCCCGACGCTAGACATCTTTCCAGAGTTCATAGATGGCACGGGCATGCAAATCGGCGCGCATCCCTTTGGCACCGACATAATCGGAACCGACTATTTCGCGCTGGTAACCCGTGGTGCCGAGCAGTCAATCATGGTGATGTTGATTGTGGGCTTTCTCGGCATTGTGGTCGGAACCGTCGTTGGTGCGATTGCTGGCTACTTCGGCGGCATGGTCGACGCCGTGTTGATGCGCCTCACCGACGTGTTTCTGGTAACTCCAACCATCGTCATCGGCGCGGTAATCGGTTTCAGATTTGGAAACTTTGGCGTTGTTCCGCTTGCGATAATGCTCGGCTTATTTGCTTGGATGGGTCTGGCGAGGTTTGTGCGAACCGAGTTCCTCACTCTTAGAGAGCGTGAATTCGTTGACGCCGCGCGCATCGCCGGCGCGTCAAGCCGAAGAATTATCTTTAAGCACATCCTGCCAAACGCAATCGGTGTCATCATCGTTTCTGGCACGTTGTTGATGTCTGGCGCGATTCTTATCGAAACCGCGCTCAGCTATCTTGGTTTTGGTGTGCAGGCTCCAGACGTTTCGCTAGGACTATTAATTAGTCGTTACCAAGACTCATTTAGCGTTAGCCCATGGATGTTCTGGTGGCCAGGTGCTTTCATCATTTCAATTGCGCTCTGCATCAACTTCATCGGAGACGGTTTGCGCGACGCCTTCGACCCTCGTCAAAAGCGACGCATCAGCATCAAAGAACGTTTGAAAGCTCGCGAATCAAAGACGTCTGCCTAATGCCGACCTTCGATTCTTTCGCGAATAAGGCTGGCGGCAACACCGCTGTCGCTGCTGTGACTTTCACTAATCGGGGTAATTTCGCCAACCGCTCTGTCAGATCTGGGCATCCGGTTGAAAAACAACCGTTGATTACTGTCAGCTATCCAGCGGTATTTGCCGTTGGTGGGAGCAACCCAGACGCGAGTGGCCTTGCCGTCGTGAAGAATAAGCAAAGCCCACTTCGTCTCGAGTTCTTCGATGGCGCTGTAGGCAATAACTTCGGCCTTCAAAGGGTTCACCACAACCAAATCAGCCTCTCTAAGAACGAGTTTGGGTCTAACCCAAAGTGCGTAGGCAGCCAGAGCGATGGCCGCGGCGACCACCAGGTTGATAATCAAGTTGTCGCCTCTAAGAGGATAAAAAACGGCTTGAGTCAAAAAGAGAGCGTCAAGAATCAAGGCGGTCGCGGCCCATACCAGGTTTCCCTTGGGTCGATAAGTGAGATGCATGAATCAATCTTCGCAGGCGAATCTTCAAATAGAAAGACATACAAAAAATGACTCAGCCAGTACTTAAGGTCTCAAACTACAACGTCGATTTTTGGGTCGATGGAACCTGGTACCCCGCCGCAATCGACATGAACTACGAGGTGATGCCAGGCAAGACTCTGGCCATCGTGGGCGAATCTGGTTCGGGCAAGAGCTCAAGCTCGATGGGTCTGATGGGTCTTTTGGCTAGTAACGCCCGGGTGACTGGAACCGTCGAGGTCAAAGGCGTCGAAATGTTGACAGCCTCGCCGGCCACGGTGCGAAAATATCGCGGCAAAGAAGTTGCCTACATCTTTCAAGAGCCGATGACGGCGCTAAACCCGGTTTATACGATCGGTTTTCAGATCGTGGAAACCTTGAGACTTCACTTCGCAATGAGTCCGGTGGCTGCTAAAGCCCGCGCCATTGAACTACTCGAGATGGTTGACATTCCAAACCCGGCAGCCTCGTTTTCAAAGTACCCTCACCAACTGTCGGGTGGTCAGAAGCAACGTGCGATGATTGCCGTCGCACTAGCCTGTGACCCGGCTCTGCTAGTCGCCGACGAGCCGACTACGGCCCTCGACGTGACTGTCCAGGCCGAAATTCTTGACCTAATGCGCGACCTTCGCACCAAACTAAACTCTGGCATTTTGCTGATCACACACGACATGGGCGTGGTTGCTGACCTTGCCGACGAGATTTTGGTGATGAAAGATGGCGTTACGGTTGAACAAAACACCGCTGACAACATTTTCAATCGCCCCGCTCACCCTTACACTCAGCAATTGCTCGCCGCCGTGCCAAAACTGGGTTCGGTAAAAACCCGCAAACTTGAGGTCGCAAAGAATGCCGTTCCTGTGCTCAAGCTAAACGATGTGACCATCGAGTATCCAAAGCGCGGTCGCGTGCCAGCTTTTCAGGCCGCTAAAAACGTCTCGTTTGAGATTTACCCGGGTGAGATTTTGGGGTTGGTGGGTGAATCTGGCTCGGGCAAAACTACCATCGGGCGCGCTGCCATCGGTTTGCTCGGCGTGAAATCTGGAAGCATCGAAGTGGTTGGAAACGACATCAGTCACGCTACCCAAAAAGACCTTCAGCAAATTCGCCGCTCAACAGGAATGGTTTTTCAAGACCCAGCCTCTTCGCTGAACCCACGGCTTCCGATCGGCGAGAGCATCGGTGAACCGATCTTCTTGGCCAAGCTAGCTAAGGGCGCCGACCTCGACCGTCTGGTTGAAGAGCTGCTCGACAAAGTTGAGCTGCCGCGGTCTTATCGCAATCGCTACCCCCACGAGCTATCTGGTGGCCAACGTCAACGCGTTGGTATTGCACGAGCCCTGTCGCTGAATCCTGAGATTTTGATTGCCGACGAGCCAACATCGGCTCTTGATGTTTCGATTCAGGCGAGGTTCCTCGACCTGTTGCAAGAACTCCAAGAGGAGCTCAAATTTGCTTGCCTATTTATTAGCCACGACATTGCCGTGGTCGAGATTTTGGCACACCGCATCGCGGTGATGCAAAACGGGCGTCTCGTCGAGGTGGGTGACCGCGACCAGATTCTCAAAGCGCCACAAGACCCTTACACTCAGATGCTATTGGCAGCGGTTCCTATTCCTGACCCTGCAGCGCAAAAACTGCGTCGAGAGGCACGCCTAGCCACGCGAGTCTAGCCAACTTCTAGCGTGTTGCACTAGTGCGGCAGTTTTGCGGTTTAAGCTCGACTCATGTCTATGTTCAAGGTAATCGCATCTCTCGGTTTGGTAGCAACACTCTCGTTTTCGGTGGTTGCCTGTTCTGAGAGGCCGCAGCCCACTTCGAGCAGCACACCAAGTGAAACAGCAACGCCCTCGCCAACCCCCGAGTATGAAGTGGCTCCCCTGACGGGCATCAGCTATCTAAAGGGAACAAACCTGGACCTTGCCATGCCTGCGGTCATGGGCAAAGTTGACAACTCAGACGCTGCCCGCCCGCAAAACGCTTTGAACAGCGCAGACGTGGTGATTGAAGAGATGGTTGAAGGTGGCATGACCCGCTTCATCGGTGTGTGGCACTCGAAGCTTCCGGCAAAATTTGGCCCAGTTCGGTCGGTGCGCCCAATGGACCCTGATTTGGCGGGCCCATTCGGCGGCATCCTCGCTTTTAGCGGCGGCCAAAAAGACTTTGTGAATGCGATGTTGAAAACCAACGTGTTAGTCGCCACCGAAACCACACAGCTTGGAAAGAAAACCTTTGAGCGTGTTACCGACCGCTACGCGCCGCACAACATCATGGTTAATGCCCAAAAGCTAGCGAGTCAGCACAAATCAATTAGTCCCCCTAGACCCCAGTATTCATTTTCGGCTGATGCTCTAACTTCATCGGCTTTCTTGCAGGGCAAAGTTGTGAAAAGCATCGTTAAGAACAGACCGTCAAAGAGTTTCTATGTGACTTTTCCGGCTTTGGTTGCAACCTGGAGCTGGGACGCCACCTCGAATCTTTGGTTACGAAGCACAAATGGAACCAAAGAGATCGACGCGAGCGATGGAAAGCAACTGAGTGCTACGAATCTTGTCGTGTTACAAATCAAAATTAATCGTTCATATAAGGACTTTAAGTACGGGTACGTACCCCGCACCGTTGTCATTGGTGGTGGCAAGGGAGTCGTGTTCACTGGCGGAAAAGCCCTGGCTGTGACTTTCAAAAAGGACCACCGCGACGACCCGATTCAGCTCTTTGACAAAACCGGCAGCGAAGTGAAGCTTGCCCCGGGAAACACCTGGGTTGAACTTATGCCAAGCAATCGAGGCTGGGAGAAATACCAGCGTTAGAACGCCGGTCTCAGTCTCAATCTCGCTAATAAGAAACGGTAGTTTTGTCTCATGGTCAGAGTTTCTCCTTCGCGTGCAAAAGTTTCGCAACGCGCCTTGATAGCGATGTTCTTTTTTCAAGGGGTGCTGACAACAACTCAGATTCCCCGAGTTCCTGAGCTTATAAATCGCATCGGTGTTGATTTCAATCAGTGGGGCCTAATCATGGGTCTTTCAGCCGTGGGGTCAATTGCAGGATTATCTTCGGCCAATCGACTCATCAACCGGTTCGGAGCTAAAAGAATCGCAAGATTTGCCGCGCTTGCAGTTTCGGCGCTCCTAGTTTCGTTTTCAATGATTACCAACCCCGCCTTGTTCTTTTTGGCGAATGTCTTTTGGGCATTTTGCATGAGTTGTTTTAACGTCAGCATCAACTCACAATCGGTTATTTTGCAAAACGCGATAAAAAAAGTGATCATTGGTAGTTTTCATGGAACCTGGGCCATTGGAGCAATGATCTCTGCTGGTATTGCTGGCTACCTGACAACTCAGGTGAGCATTCAGACCCACTTTATTGCCATCGGTTTGCTAACCGCGCTGGCATTCCTAATTTCTAGCTACTATTTGCTCAGTCAAGATGAATCGAGGCAAGCCGAACGACACAATAAATCGATTCGCGTGCCACTTTTGAAAACCCCCGGTGCTGTGTGGCTGTTAGCCGCAGGGTTCTTCGTTGCCGTGGCCCCCGAGCTCGCTCTTATCGATTGGAGTGCAATTTACAATCGCGACGCGCTCGGAATTTCAGATCCTGGCTTGGGTTCGATTCCTTACACCTGCTTCATGATTTTCATGATTGTGGGTCGTCTGTCTCTAGGACGACTGACCAAGATTTGGCATATGAGCGAAATTGCGGCGTTCGGCGGTTTCTTAGGATTCATCGGTTTAGGCTCAAGCGTGCTTTTTGCCGACTCGATTGCCTCGCTTGGAGACACCGGGGCCGTGATAGCGGGTTCTCTCTGTTGGGCGCTTGCCGGACTCGGAATGTCGAGCCTAGTGCCTTCGTTCTTTAGCGCCAGCGGGCATATTCGTGGCCTTGACACGGCAACTGTTATGGCGCGAATGAGCCTCGCGCAGACCTTCATGGTTATTGGCGCCAAAGTTGCTATCGGTGCTGTGGCTCAAAATGCCGACATCCGAATCGCATTCATAATTCCTACCCTGCTGGTTCTAGCGTGTGCGTTTATCGCCCGCATTCTGGCGAAGGCGGCTAAGGGGAAAACCGAAGCACCAGGCGAGTTTCCGATCACAATGCCAATTGCAGTAATCGGTGAATAATTCTTTGCCTTAACGTGTTCAAGCTATTTAGTTGGTAAAATACGAATAGTTACCTCGGTAAATAAATCTAGGAGTCACATTGTTCAAACTGGCCAAACTCAGCCTTGCAAACCGCTCAGTCGTCTCGCTAATCACGATAATCGTGGCTCTCTTTGGCTTCTTGTCAATGGGCTCGCTGAAACAAGAGCTGATTCCTTCGTTTGATAGCCCTCAGGCTGCCATCGTAACTGCTCTGCCAGGTGCGTCTCCTGAGATTATTGACCAACAGATTAGTCAGCCAATTGAAACGGCCGTGCGCCAGCTCAGCGGCTTGACCGCCAGCAGCTCAACCTCGCAGGCCAACATTTCGATCGTTCGCGTGACATTTGAATATGGAATCACGAACGCGAAACTTCAAGAGAACCTGAACAATGCCGTGGCGGACATCCAATCAGCATTGCCAACGGGTGCCGAGCCAAAGGTGACTATTGGCTCATTTGACAGCGTTCCAATTATTTCGCTGGGTGTTTCGTCGACCACCGGCTCAAACGAAGAACTCGGCAAGACAATCACCGCTCGAGCCAATGAAGTTTTTGGAAACGTTGCCGACCTGCGCGCGATTGCCGTTAGCGGAATCTCGACCAAACGTTTGAATCTCACCCTGAACGCCAGCAAAATGGCGGCGGCTGGGCTAACGTCTCAAAACATCAAGACCGCGCTCACCAGCAACGGCCTGATTTTGCCGGGTGGAACAGTGACCGATTCAAAGGGCACGTTGAGCGTTCAGATCGGCTCGGCAGTCAACTCGGTTGCCGATGTCGAAGCTCTGCCGCTTTTGGGTGGAACCGCACGCGCTGCTGCAGCGATGCCGTCGATTCCAGGGATGCCAACCTCGCCAGAAGTGAGCGCCAAGCCACTGACGATTGGCGACATTGCAAAAGTTAAACTCGAGAACGCGCCAACCACGACCATTGCCCGTGTAAACGGCAAAGACGCGCTTTCGGTTTCGTTCTCTAAAACTCAAAACGGCAACACCGTGGCTTTGGCCGACTCAGTGTTGAGCAAAGTTGACGAGTTCAAGACCAAACTCGGCGGCAAAGTTGAAGTGAACACGATCTTTGACCAAGCTCCATATGTCAAGAAGTCAATCGAAGAGCTAACGAGCGAAGGCCTCCTCGGCCTCGGCTTTGCCATCATCATCATTTTGTTGTTCCTAATGTCGGTGCGGCCAACCCTGGTGACGGCCATCTCGATTCCGACATCCGTGCTCATTGCATTTATTGGGCTGAACGGACTCGGTTATTCGCTCAACCTGTTCACTCTGAGCGCTCTGACAATCGCAATCGGCCGCGTGGTTGATGACTCGATTGTGGTCATTGAAAACATTAACCGGCACCTGAGTTATGGCGAGGAAAAGAAAGAAGCCATTCTCAACGCTGTGCGCGAGGTTGCTGGAGCCATCACTGCAGCGACAATCACAACGGTGGCTGTGTTCTTGCCAATCTCACTCGTGGGTGGCCTAATCGGCGAGTTATTTAGGCCGTTTGGCTTCACCTTCTCGATCGCACTTCTTGCATCGCTCTTGGTGGCTCTGACCATCGTTCCGGTGCTTGCATTCTGGTTCTTGAAACCGAAGCACAACTTCGCCGAAGGTGAAAACTTTGAGGCAGCCGTTGAAAAGGTTCGCATCGAAGAAGAAGAGCGCGAGCGAAAGAGCTGGTTGCAGCGGGGATACCTACCGATATTGCGAGGAACCCAGCGTCGACCTTGGATCACAGTTGGAGCGTCAGTTCTTGTGCTGTTCCTAACCTTTGGTATGGGTGGCTTCTTGAAAACCGACTTTATCGGCTCAAGCGGTGGCAATGGTTTCTTGATTGACCAGGTGCTCAAGCCTGGTTCGACAATTGAAGAACAGTCGGTAGCGGCAGCAAAACTTGAGAGCGTGCTTGACAAGCACCTGGTAGAAAACGACGGCGCAAAAGACGTCGAGAGTTGGATCACCACAATCGGCTCAAGTGGCGACGGTCGTGTTGCGCTCGGTGGCGCGGCTGGTGGAATTCAGATTCAAGTCACTGCCGTCGAGGGTGTGAAATCAAAGACGTTGCAAGACACTTTGACCGGCGAGTTTGCCAAGCTAACTGAAGTTGGCACCGTCGAGTTCTCATCTGGCAACGGCCAATCGGTCGGCGGCTCGTCTAGCATCGACGTCAACGTGGTTGCTCCCGATGACGCCACGCTAGAAAAAGCAATCGCACTGGTTGAAGCCAAGCTTGCCGGTGTTGCCGGAACCAGCGAACCGACCAACACATTGGCTAAGAAACAGCGCACGTTGCAGATCACGGTTGACCGTGAAGCCGCTGCTGCTGTTGGCCTCAGCGAGATTGCAGTGACCGGTCAGGTGGCGGGCATCATTAATCCCTCATCACTCGGCTCTGTCAACGTCTCGAGCGTTTCAACGCCGGTCTATGTTGTCGAGACAGATGTTGTTAACACTCCGACAAAGGTCAAGGCAATCAAGATTATGACTGCCACCGGCCCAGTTGCCCTGTCTAAGCTGGCAGACGTAACCGAAGAAACGGTTCCAGCCTCAATCACAACTTCAAAGGGCAACCGAATCTCAACCGTTTCACTTACTCCAACCGACGCGAAACCTGACCTGGGCAAGATTAATATCGAGGTTTCAAAGCGCTTGGATGAGCTGACCTCAACCTCAGGTTCTGGAGACAAGCTGCCGGCTGGCGCAACCATCGACCTCGGTGGAGTGACCAAAGAGCAGGCCGACTCGTTTGCTCAGCTTGGCTTGGCGCTTCTAGCCGCGATTGCCATTGTGTTTATCGTGATGGTTGCGACGTTCTCAAGCATCATCCAGCCA
>JBEGPW010000092.1:0-4630 GCA_041181225.1 Actinomycetota bacterium
GTGATGGCAATAAAGAAGACCGCCGAGCTAACCACGTTGGCTTCGGCCGGCACTCCACGAGCAGCCGACACATAAACGAACAGCGGAAAAGTCTTGGTTGAACCGTTGTTGAAATAGGTGATGATGAAGTCGTCGAAGCTGAGGGCAAAAGATAGCAGAGCCGCCGAGATGATTCCCGGCATCAAAAGCGGCAGGGTGACCTTCATAAAAACTCGGAATGGGTTGGCATACAGGTCGCGAGCGGCTTCTTCGAGCACCGGGTCAAGAGTTTGAACTCGAGCCTTGACAGTAACCACAACGAAACTGATGCAAAACATGATGTGCGCCAAAATAATCGTGGTGTAACCAAATGCGAAGCCTTCAAGGCCGTTTGACTGAATCAAAAAGAACAGCGCAGCAAGCCCCGCACCCATAACAATTTCAGGGGTAGCCATTGGCAAAAACAACAGCAGGCTGACAAATGAGCGAGCCCTAAACCGATAGCGCACCAAAGCGATTGCCATCATCGTGCCAATAATCGTGGATGCCACCGTGGCGATGCCACCGATCAGAAAAGAGTTTCCAACGGCGTCACAAAGACCAGGTTGGTCGCAAACGTTAGTCCAGTGGTGAAGGGTGAAGCCCTCCCAGACGGTGTTTGAACGAACCGAATCGTTGAACGAATAGACGATTGTGTAAACAATCGGGGTGAGCAAGAAAACCAGAGCCACGAGCGTATAAATCCAAAGCAGTGAGTCGCCAAGTTGAAACTTGCGGCGGTGACGCGGTGCTGCGCTGACCGATGTCATAGCAGCTCCTCAGTGCCGGCGCGTCGCACATAAAGCGCAACCAAAATCAAAATCGTTGCCATGAGGAGCACCGAAAGAGCTGAAGCATATGGGTAATTTTGGTTTGACAAAAAGTCTTGGTCGACCATATTGCCAATCATCGAGGTGTCAGGCGCGCCTAAGAATTCTTTGCTCGCGTTAACATAGTCACCTGCGATTGGAATGAAGGTGAGCAAGGTTCCCGAAACCACTCCGGGCATCGAAAGCGGCAGGGTGATTTTGGTGAAAACTTTGAACGGGTTCGCATACAGGTCGCTGCCCGCCTCGAGCAGACGGCCATCCAAGCGTTCGAGGGTTGTGTAGAGCGGCAAGGTCATAAAGGGAATGAAGTTGTAAGTCAGACCAAAAATAACCGCGGCCGGAGTGCCAATGAAATAGCCGTCGTTCGGCACGAATCCGATGGTTTGCAAAACCCCAAGCAGCGGCGAACCCTGAGCCAAAAGCTGCTTCCAAGCGACGGTGCGAAGCAAGAAGCTGATAAAAAACGGCGCAATAACCAAGACCAGGGTGAGGCGTTGCAACAACGGCCAGCGACGAACTTTGACACCCACAAAATAGGCCAGCGGATAACTGATTAGCAGAGCAGCGATTGTGGCAACGAGGGCGTAACCAAAAGATCTAAAAATTTGAAGACTGTATTTTGCAACGACGTCAGAAAAATTCTGCAAGTTGAAATCATAAACATAGGCGCCGATGGCTCCGCTGGCATCAGGGCTTTCGAGTGCGGTCACAACAAGTTGCACCAGAGGTGTCAAAAAGAATAGGGCTAAATACAAGAGCCCGGGAATCAGCAAAATGGTTGCAATTGCGGCGCCTTTTCGGTCACCTTTGAGAGCGCTCTTAGACGCGCCTTTTGAGTTGCCTCGGGTTCCGCCCCGTTTAGGCGAAGCCGAGAAACCTGCGATTGCCACGGCTAGGCTTCTTCGCTGCCGACCGGGAGGTCAGCCAAACCGAATGCGTGTTCGACTTTGAAGCTGACCCAAACTTTTGCACCGAGTTCAACAACCGGGCTCTTGCCAACGTTTTGAGCAAAAACCGTGACACTACCCACACCGGGAATCTCGATAAGGTATTGGTTGCTCACACCGGTGAAGCGAATGTCGATGATCTCGCCAGGGCCAAGAATGTTTTGACCGGCTTCGGCGGTCGGTGCACTCTCGTGAAACTGCATCTTTTCGGGGCGAACGCCGACAGCGATTTTGCCAGTAGTTTTTTCGGCGCGCTTCACCGGAACGGTGATTTTGTTGCCGTGCAGGTTGATGCTCACGGCACTGTCATTAGCCTCAACAACTTCGCCAACAAAAATGTTTGACTGGCCCAAGAACTTAGAAACAAAGGCGGTCTTTGGTCGGTCATAAAGAGCTTCTGGGGCGCCCATCTGCTCGATGCGACCCTTGTTCATAACGGCCACAGTGTCAGCCATATCCATGGCTTCTTCTTGGTCGTGCGTGACGTGCAAGAAGGTGAGGCCAACCTCAAGCTGAATGGCTTTGAGTTCGATTTGCATTTGGCGGCGAAGCTTGAGGTCGAGCGCACCGAGGGGCTCGTCTAGAAGCAAAAGGGATGGTCGGTTGACAATAGCTCGAGCTAGCGCAACTCGCTGTTGCTGGCCACCAGATAGCTGCTGAGGTCGGCGGTCGGCGAGGTGGCTGAGCTCAACCAGGGCCAAGGCATCCTGCGCTTTTTTTAACGGCTCATCAACTTTGCGCTGGCGCAAACCAAAAGCAACGTTGTCGAGCACACTCATGTGTGGGAACAGCGCGTAGCTCTGAAAAACAGTGTTGACGGCGCGCTCGTGAGGCTTGGTGTCGGTGATGTCGACGCCGCCCAAAAATACCTGGCCCGAGGTTGGTGTTTCAAGACCGGCAACGATGCGCAGAGTCGTGGTCTTGCCGCAGCCCGAAGGGCCAAGCAGGGCAAAAAACTCGCCAGCCTTAATCTGCAGATCGAGGTCATCGATCGCGGTAAAGCCCGGAAACTCTTTGCGAATATTCCTTAGCTCTAAAGCTGCACCCGAACTGGGCGCCAAAACTGATGTGGCCAAGGCTATGCCACGCCGCTAATAACGTCGCTCCACGCAGTTGAGAACTCGTTATCTTCTTTAGCGGTCAGTGGCCTGAAGTTGTGAAGTTTGGTGGCATAGGTTTCGGCTGAAGGGAACATTAGCTCGTTGTTGCCGAGGCTTGCGTCTTGTGCGATTACCAAGTCTCTGGTTCCGGTGACAGCAGGAACATAGTTCACACCGGCAAGCGCCAACTTGGCAGCGACAGCTGGGTCAAAGTAATAGTTCATTACTGCCTCAGCGTTTGCTGCGTGAGGTGAGCCCATCGGAATCACGAAGTTGTCACAAGCAAATGTCGAACCCGAGTCAAGCAAAACCACACCGAGGTTCTCGTTGCCGACTTCGATGTTCTTGCCGACTAGGTCACCAGCCCAAATGATTCCGGCAACAGCATCGCCAGCATCGTTGAAATCATCGATGTATGAGTTGCCCTTGACGTTGCGAATCTGCTTTGAAACAACGTGACCTTTTAGTTTGTCTAGGGTGTTATAGAAATCGTCAGAAGTGAACTTGGCAATGTCGATGCCATCGGCCATCATCATGATGCCCAGGGTGTCGCGCATTTCGCTGAGAACCTCGACCTTGCCCTTAAGCTCTGGCGCCCAAAGATCTTCAACCGAAGTAGGGGCGTCTTTGCCGGTCAACTTCTTGTAGTTGCCCTTGTGATAACCGATCGCCGCGATGATGCCTTTCCACGGCAACGAGAACTTGCGACCTGGGTCAAAGTCTCCGAAGTGCCCGGCGGCACCATCAAAAGCTGGGTCAAGATTTGCGCTCACATTTGGCATGTTGGCATAGTCAAGCGCCTGCACATAGCCATTGTCAATCAAACGCGCGATCATCCAGTCGGTTAGACACATGGTGTCGGCGCCGGTGTCTTTGCCAGCCATCAGCTGGTTCTTGACACGAGCAAAATAGCTGTTGTTGTCGTCAACGTTGATGTTGTAGGTGACTTTGATGCCACTCTCAGCTTCAAATGCCTTGATGGTTGGGAACGACTGGTCGCTCTCGCCGTCGATGTAATAAGGCCAGTTGTCCCAGGTAACAACCTTTTCGGTTGCTGAGACGTCGGTCGCCGGTGTAAGTGTTTTGGTGTTTGCTCCGCCCGGCTTAGCGCAGGCGGCCAAAAAGGCTGCAACCGATGTTGCGCCGGCTCCAGCCAAAACTGTGCGGCGGGTGACTGGTCTCTTGGCAAAAGCTAGAGCTTGTTGGAACATCGGATCTTCTGAAAATGACTTGTTCAAGAAAGGGCTCCTTTAAGTTTGGGATGCCGCGGCAACCAGACCAACACAACCTGCGCAAGTAATTAGCGCGCAAAAAAATAATGCCACAAAACTTGAGTTTTCAAGCCAAAAACGGCGAAATCCGTAAGCCGATTTTAGAAACACAAACTGAATTCGTTTCAAAAAACGCAAAACGCAACGAAATCAGTAGCGAATCTGCGATTTTGGTGCGGTATCGTTAAGTCGACGTCTCAGCGAAGTTGCTGAGCGAGGAGAAAAAATGAAGATTTCAGTAGTTTCAGAGATCAAAAATAACGAATTTCGCGTCGCAATCACTCCCGCTGGGGTTCACGAGTTAGTGCTGGCGGGCCACCAAGTTTCAGTGCAGTCTGGAGCCGGCGTCGGGTCGGCCATCACCGATGAAAGCTACCGCGAGGCGGGCGCAACCATAGTTCCCGATGCAACAGCAGCATGGTCGGCTGGCGATTTGATCCTCAAAGTCAAAGAGCCAATCGCGA
>JBEGPW010000093.1:0-5989 GCA_041181225.1 Actinomycetota bacterium
TGGCAAAACAACAGCTGTTTGACGCCTTCATCTCGCTTTCAACCAGCAGCACCAACATGCTCTGGGCAACTATTTCGTTGGTACTGATGATTGTGGTCGTTGCGACTTCGATTAGCATCGCCCGTCGCCGCCTCAGCTATGAGGTTTGGTATGTCGTTCACCTACTTTCTTATTTCTCGGTTGCGCTTGCTGTTCCGCACCAGTTTTCAAACGGTGCCGACATCGCCGGCAAGTGGCCACAAACTTTCTTTTGGGTCACGCTTTACCTTTTTGTAGTTTGCAACATCGCTTGGTTTAGGTTCTTGGCGCCAGTTGTTGGCTCGGTCTATCACGGGTTCAAGGTGCTCTCAACCAACCCTGAGTCACCAGACGCAACCTCGATTTATGTTGGTGGTCGCGACCTCAAGCGCGTTGGCGGCAAGGCCGGTCAGTTCTATGTGTTCCGCGTCTTGACCCGCCAAGAATGGTGGCGCGCTCACCCGTTCTCGCTCTCGGCGGCCCCTCACGACAAGTACATTCGATTCACAATCGGCAAGCGAGGCGACGACACTGCGCTGTTGCAACACATCAAACCGGGCACACGCGTGATGCTTGAGGGCCCGTATGGCATCTTCACCGAAGACCGCCGGTCTCGCGAAAAAGTGACGTTGATCGCGGCTGGCATCGGCGCCCCGCCGATTCGCGCTTTGGCCGAGTCGATGGCCGCCCGCCCGGGAGACATCAACATCATCTATCGCGTTAGAAGCTCTGTCGACGCACCCTTGGTTGAAGAGCTAAAAGAGCTGTCGAATCGACGCGGCTTTAAACTGACCCTTCTCGAAGGCCAGCGCGGTGACCCTAAATCATGGATGCCCGCCCACCCCGAAAACCTTCCCGACCACGCTCGCCTCTCACAGATTGCACCGTGGGTTTCTGAGAGTGACGTGTTTATTTGTGGCCCAGCTTCTTGGACCAAAACTGTAGAGAAAAGCTTGCTTCGCGCTGGAACCCCAGCACACCAAATTCATGCAGAGGAGTTTGCCTGGTGAGATCTTCAACTAAAACATTTGTGGCCTCGGTTGGCCTCGGCGTTTGCGCGCTGAGCTATGCGGTCGGCGCCAACTCGGCTACTGGCTCGAGCTTTATGGCCGACGGAGTGCCTTCGGTAATCGACACCGCAGCGCCGACCGACCCAACGTCGGGCAACTCGCAGGGCACTGCAGCGCCGACGACTTCATCGGCTGGCGCGTCGGTTGCAAACACGACAGCGGCGGCTGCAAACGCGAATGGCACTAACAAGAAACCCAAGGCCAAATCCACTAAAAAGCCTTCGACGACCAAGCCCGCGCCAAGCAAATCGGCATCTTCAGCTCCGGCACCGAGCAAAAGCACAACACCCGCTCCAGCCCCTAGTAAAACCACAACACCTCCGGTGCCAAGCACGAAAACCTCAAACACCGGAAACGTTTTCACCGAGCGCAACTACGGCGGCAGAGTTCAGATAACAGTCACAAAAACCAACGGCAAAGTTACCGCCGTTGATTTCGTTGTCGCCACCGCCACCGACGGCAGGGCTCGGGCTTTTCCTTCACTCGCCCAAATGGCTGTTGCCTCGAACGGCGCCGCTGTATCAAACGTTGGAGGCGCTACCTTCACCACGAACACCTTCAACCAGGCTCTGGCCTCAGCCATGTCTAAGTTCTAGGAGTTCATTGTGAATCGCGATCAAGTTCAAGCCCTCATGACGGTTCTCGCCGTTGGAGGCAGTCTTGTGGGTGGCTATGTGATCACCCAAGACCAGGTCGCGGCCCACACCGTAAGTTTTCCGACCACCACCCCAACTCCCACTGTCACTGCTAGCGCGAGCGGCACACCGAGCGCGAGCCCATCGGCTTCGGCTAGTCAAACCGCCGCATCGCCCGTGACCAAACAGGGAGCGGTTTTTACAGAGCGTAGATATGGCGGCCGGGTGCAGCTCTCGGTCACCAAACTGAACGGCGCAATCACAGCCATCGCGCTCGACACGGCTACAGCAACCGACGGCCGTCAGGGAGCTTTTCCATATTTGGTGCAAGAAGCGATTGCGGCCAACGGTTCGAACATTGCCAACGTCTCTGGCGCGACCTATAGCGCCGACGTTTTCAAACAGGCTCTAGACTCGGCGTTATCTAAGTTCTAGCCCAAAGGTCGGTGTCGACATGAATGCCAAAATCGGAATGCGTGAATTCTTTCATCACGAATCTTGCATGGGAACCGTTTTTAGGTTTGGAGGGCACACCCCTTTCGACCCGGCGAAGACCGAATCGTTGGTGATGCAGGCCTGCGCGATTCTTCATGAGGCCGACAGAACATTTAGCCTCTATAAACCCGAGAGCCCCTTGAGCCGCCTTGCTAGAGGTGAGGTCGCAATCGATGATCTGGTTCCCGTGGTAACCGATGTTTGGAACGCGTGTGCGATGTGCGAGAAGATCACCTCTGGGTGGTTCAGTGCCTTCACCCCAGAAAAAACTTTTGACCCGTCGGGACTCGTAAAAACTTGGGCGGCCAAGGCCGCAGCCGACTTCTTAGTTGACGCGGGCCTGAGCGACCTCACAATAAACGCTGGCGGTGACGTTTGGATTTCGGGCGATGCGTCTGGCGAGAATGATTGGCGGGTCGGATTACACAAACCTGTTTCGATTGCCGATGCCGAGGCAGGAATCGCGGCACGGGTTAACCTGCGAGGAACCCCCTATCGCGCGGTTGCAACCAGTGGTTCAGCTGAGCGCGGCAACCACATTTGGAACCCAAAAGCCCCCGACCGTGCGCCGGCTGACGAGCTTGTGCAGATTAGCGTGATTGGCCGCGACCTCGTAATGGCCGATGTTTGGGCGACCGCCGCTTTTGCGATGGGCCACAGCGCGATCGAATTCATCAACAAATTCAACTTAGACAACCCCGGCCAGTCGATGCAGGCACTCGCGATTTCAAAAGACGGTGAGCTCACGGCCACCGAAGGGTTCGCTAGGCTTCTGGCCAAATAGAGGGCGCCGGCTCTTTGCCTTTGGGCATAGCCGTTGTGGCAGCCCAGGTTGCTACCCATGCCGGAAGCTCGGGTCGTGGCCAAGGCCAGCCGAAACCGCCTTCACCATTTGGTCCGGCCTCAGCAACCTCTTCGGTTGTCAAAATGCCACGGCTCTTTTTGAGAAACCTGATTCGTATCACCGATTTGGAATACATCTCGCCATCAACAACGAAACGTTGCTCCATATAGAACGCCAGGTCGTCCCATCCGATGATTTTGGTCTCGAGGTTGAACTTTTGCCACACTTCAAGTGACTTGCGATAGGTGATGGTTGAAGCAACCACAACCGGATACCATCCGAGTTTCTTATAGGTCTTCCATGACCCTGAACGGTGCATCAGGTCTAAACGGCCCAAGTCTTGAATCGACAGAAACTTGCCGTTGTTCATATGCAAAAAGGTGTCTAGGTCGCTGGGCCAAACTCTAAACGTTCTAACCGAAACCTGGTTGATTGTAAGTTTGCTTCGCTGTCGCCAGCTCAACATTGCCCAAAGCAGTCGCAACCAAAGATTCAAAGTTGTCTACCAGATCGAAACGCGGTCAGCTGGGTCTAGCCACATTGGGTCACCCGGCTGAACGTCAAACGCTTGATAGAACGAATCAACGTTTTTTACGATTTGGTTGACTCTAAACTCTGGCGGTGAGTGTGGGTCGGTAGTAAGTCGCTGAATCGCAAGCTCGTCGCGGTTCTTATAGCGCCATGCTCTCGCATATGCCATGAAGAAACGCTCTGCGCCAGTTTGTCCGTCAATCACCGGCGACGCTTCATTGCCGAGCGACATCAAATAGGCTCGGTATGAAATGCCCACGCCGCCAAGGTCGCCGATGTTCTCACCAATAGTGAACGCGCCGTTGACTTTATGTTCGTCGCCCAACTGCTTTGGAGACAGGGCGTTGTATTGGTCAATCAACTTGCCAGTGCGCTTTTCAAAAGCTTCGCGGTCGGCGTCGGTCCACCAGCTTTCGAGTTTTCCGTCGCCGTCATACTTCGAACCCTGGTCGTCAAACCCGTGACCGATTTCGTGACCAATGACGGCACCAATTGCCCCAAAGTTTTTAGCGGCGTCTGCGCCCAGTTCAAAGAATGGGTGCTGAAGAATCGCTGCGGGAAAAACAATCTGGTTGAAGCCGGGGTTGTAATAGGCGTTTACGGTTTGCGGTGTCATGAACCATTCGTCGCGGTCAATGGCCCGCCCAATTTTTGACATTTCGCGTCGCAAGACAAATTCAGACACGCGACGCACGTTGCCGACTAGGTCATGGCGCTCGATTTCAAGAGTTGAGTAGTCACGCCACTTCTTTGGGTAACCAATCTGGGTGTCAAACTTGTCGAGCTTAATGAGCGCCTTGGTTTTGGTCTCAGGAGACATCCATTCCAAATTCGTGATGCTTTCACGGTAGGCCTCAACTAGCCACCCGACGAGCTCGTCCATTTTGGCTTTTGCTTCACGCGGGTAGTGCTTCTCGACATAAACCTCGCCGATTGCCTCACCGAGTGAATCTTCGACGATGCCGACTGCGCGCTTCCAACGAGCTCGCAGTTCGGGGGTTCCGCTTAGCTTCTTGCCATAGAACTCAAATCGCACGTTCACGAGTTCGCCGTGCAGGTAGGGAGCCATCGAGTTGATGACACGCGTCTTAAGCCAGAGTTTGATTGACTCAAGGTTGTCGTTGTTATAGACACTTGCGAGACCGGTGAAGAAGCTTGGCATCATCACAACGGTCTCATCGAAGACCTTTGCCTCGAGGCGAGCGCCCTTCAAAAATAGCTCCCAGTCGAAAGTTGGCGTGAGTTGTTTGAGGTGAGCGAAGTTGGTTAGGTTATAGGTTTTCTCTGCGTCGCGAGACTCAACGGTCGTCCAGTGGTGAGTAGCCAACTCGGTTTCAAAAGCCATTACCTTCTGGGCCGCTGAATCAGCATCGGTTGCAGAATAACCCGCGATGGTGAACAGTTGTGCCAAAAATGGAGTGTATCCGTCGCGAATTTCTGCGTGCTTTTCATCGCGGTAATACTCTTCGTCTGGCAAGCCGAGGCCGCCTTGAATGAGGTTAAAAATGTAGCGATCGGGGTTGCCAGGGTCGTTGTCTACATAGCCGTTGAAAATGCCGGCGACACCGTTCAGCTCATGCTGTCCAAGCAGGTGAGTGACGTCGTCGATCGAGGTGATCGAATCGATTTTCTTCAGGTCGACCGCGATTGGCGCAATGCCAAGTTCTTCGGCCCGAGCTTCGTCAAGAAATGCTGAATACAAGTCGCCAATTTTCTGGCTGGCACCCGGCTGTGGGTTAGCGGCGGCTTCTTCAATAATCTTTCTGACTGCTAACTCGGCAGCATCGTACAGGTGAATGAAACTACCCGCCGAAGACTTGTCTGATTCGATTTCAAAAGCCTTAAGCCAGTGCCCGTTTACATGTCTAAAGAGGTCATCTTTAGGCGAAAACTCAGGGTCAAGGGCTTCGTATTCTGGGCTATTCTCTGCAGTCATAACAAACATCCTAGGCAGAATATTTTGCTAAAAATGCTTTTCTTGGTAACGAAACAGCTCGGCGATAGAATTCAACACGTGGAACTTCAGAAAATCATTCTCTATTACGGCTTCGCTCCGCTGAGCGACCCCGAGATTGTGCGCCTATGGCAGAAGAATCTTTGCGAAAGTCTGGGCCTCAAGGGCCGAATCTTGATTTCAAAAGACGGCATCAACGGCACTCTCGGTGGCGACATGTCGGCGCTAAAGAAGTATGTAAAAACCACAAAGGAATACCCTGGCTTTCGCAAGATTGACTTCAAATGGTCGGATGGCCTGGGCGACGATTTTCCGAAACTAAGAGTGCGCGTGCGCGACGAGATTGTCACCTTTGGTGCTCCCGGCGAACTCGTGGTTGACCGCAAGGGCGTGGTTGGTGGTGGCGTTCACCTCAAGCCCGCCCAAGTGAATCAGCTTGTTG
>JBEGPW010000094.1:0-6732 GCA_041181225.1 Actinomycetota bacterium
AAGCCGGGCGCCATGAGATTACGGCGAGCACTCAGGAACGTGGCGAAACCACTGCAAGTGTCAAAGCCCTCATCGCATTCTCGGTTTTAGAGGGCGGTACGGTTGCAAAGAAAGATGGCACCACCGGCGGCGGAGGCACAACGGGTGGCGGCGGCACTACTGGTGGCGGCGGAACTGGCGGCGGAACTGGCGGCGGTTCCACCGGCGGCACAACGGGTGGCGGAGGTTCCAACGGAGGGGCAACTCCCACACCAACAAGCTCGACCGAACCAACGAATATTGCCAAGGGTGAAAGTTACGGCGGAATCCTGTTGGTTGGCGGCTTCACGGTCGAGTCTGAACCAACTTGGTCTCTTGACGGTTCGGTGGTGACCTCGCAGGTAACAGTGCAAAACAGTTACAGCAAACCTTACGACTTAGACGTCATAATTAGAGTGAGTAATTTTTTCGGATTTGAAGTTGCAAAATCAAGACAGCTAGCTATTTCGGCCCTGGAACCTAAAGAGATTAAGACCGTGAGGCTTGAAACCACCTCAAGCATTGGTCAGTGGGGGGCCTACTCAGCCATCGTGACAATCGTGCCTCCTAAGAAAATCGACTCTTATGACTTGCAAGAGATCAATAGAACAAAAGACTTCTTTGTTTTGCCGGTGATTCCCGGGTCTATCTTGATGATTTTGCTATCGCTTGAGCTTTTGCGCCGGTTTTTATCGATAAGGTTTGGCTTGAGATTGCGAATTAGAAAATCGCCGTCTGCTTCTGAGAGTGAGAATTAAAAGTGTCGACATTTTTGAAGTCTGAAAAACCAAAGGGCAGGCGCTCAAAAGGTTTAGCTCCGAAAACTGCCTCGCAGGCTGCGAAGCTTGCCGCACAATCTCGTATTGAAAATGAGCAGCAACCCGCGAACAGCACGCGACCATCATTCTGGCGACACTTGGTAGCAGTCGCATTGATTTTCATTGTCGCGTTTTTAGTGAACATTACTCTCTTTAGCCAACTGTTTCACAGCGTCGAACAAACCCGTTTGCGAACTCTCTTTCGTGATCAATTAACTCAAGCGATTGCTCCCACATCTGAGGTCGATTTCGATAAAACCCTTTTGGCTCAAGGTGCTCCAGTTGCGGTCATCAATATTCCTCAGCTGGGCATAAGTGAGGTTGTCGTTGAAGGCACTGACTCTCAGACTCTGCGTAGTGGCCCAGGTCACCGCCGTGATTCTGTATTGCCCGGCCAAGAAGGCATCTCAATCATCATGGGTCGCGCTTCGTCTTACGGCGGCCCTTTTGGTGCTTTGCAATCACTTCCAACGGGCACGAAATTCAAGGTAATCACCGGCCAAGGCGTTCAAGTCTTTAAAAGCCTTGGAATCAGGAACGCCGGCGACATTTCTTTAGCACCGGTTAAACCAGGTGAGAGCCGACTAATCTTGCTGACGGCCAGAGGCGGTGCTTACACTCCAGTTGGAATATCTCGACTCGATGCAGTTCTAGTTAGCGAAGTGCAACCGAAAGGGGTTAGGGTAACATCAACAAATCAGGTTCCTCGCGAAGATCGTGAATTTGGTTTTGACCTTAGATTTGCATGGGCGCTTGTGTTGACCCTGCAGTTCTTGATCCTGGCTGAAGCCTTGATGATTTGGAGCTTGAGTAGATTCGGAAAACGCTCAACTTACCTAGTGTTTACCCCAACTTTGCTTTTAGCCACCATTCTTGTATTAGACCAAATAACCCGACTGTTGCCTAACCTGCTTTAAATTTGATTGGATAACTTGTAAATGGCCACTATTAACCTAGATGCTGCGAAAGAACCACTAGCGAGCCTAGAGGGTCGAAACGTTTCGGCATGGTTTGGCGATCACAAAGTTTTGGATCGCGTTTCGCTAACGATGCCCGCCGGTGTGGTCACCGCTTTGATTGGTCCTTCGGGATGCGGAAAATCAACTTTTTTGAGAATTCTCAACCGCATGCACGAGCTGATTCCCTCGGCAAACATGTCTGGCGAGGTATTGCTAGACGGCCAAGACATCTATGAGGCGGGCCGAAAGCTCACAGACGCAAGAAAACAAATCGGAATGGTGTTTCAAAAACCAAACCCTTTTCCGGCGATGTCTATTTATGACAACGTTATTGCGGGTTTGAACCTCACCGGCCAGAGGGTTGACCGAGATGTCAAAGACAGTTTGGTTGAAAGCAGCTTGGTTCGCGCAGGCCTCTGGAAAGAAGTAAAAGATCGCCTCAGGGCTCCAGGTGGCGGATTGTCTGGTGGTCAGCAGCAGCGACTTTGCATCGCTCGTTCATTAGCTGTGACCCCTCGCGTGCTGCTGATGGACGAACCGTGTTCAGCCCTTGACCCGACATCGACTCGCGTTATTGAAGAGACCATGCTTGAGCTGGTAAAAGACGTAACGATTGTTATCGTTACTCACAACATGCAACAGGCTCAACGAGTGTCTCAGCAGTGCGCATTCTTCTTGGCGTCACAGGGGCAGCCCGGTGGAATCGTCGAATACGGTCAAACCGAAGCAATGTTTAGCCAGCCGATTGACTCAAGAACCAACGACTATGTGAACGGTCGTTTCGGGTAATCTACTTAGCTGCGACGCTGCTAAGAACTACATAGCCGAACTTCGGCACCGTTACCGTGAAAGACTTAGCGAGCTTAACTTTTTTGCCTGAGTCGAAGTCATAGTATGTGCCCGTAACAGATTGAGTTGTAACCGCAGTCTTGATCGATTTGGAACTCAAGTTGGCTATCACCACAACCTTATTTGTGGCAGATGCCCTAACGAAAGAAACCACTGAGTTCGAGCTAGTTTTCAACGCAGTCATCGTTGTCGAGTCAAGCCCAAGTGCAGCGTTGTTCTTTCTGAGTGCGATGAGCTTTTTGTAGAAGCTTGAATACGACGATTGGGTCGACGAGGATGGCCACTTGATGATTGACTTGTCAGCCGCTTTGATTTTGATTGACAATCCCACTTCTTGCCCAGTGTAAATCATTGGAACACCAGGGGCCGTAAAAGTCAAAACCGAACCAAGTTTTGAGGCCGAACCCAAGCGGGTAATCTCTGACCCAATAATGTCGCTTAGAACATCATTGTTTAAGTAGTTAATCTTGAGGCTGTTAGAGGGCGATACATAGGCCGTCTCGGCCAGAACACTTGTGATTTTTCCCTTTGTGAGCTTGCCTGCTCCTAGCTGGTTCAACGTTTGAAAAAACGGCACGTTATAACCAGCGGCAAAGGAGTTTGCCGAAGTTGTAGGCGCGTATGAGTCAGCCAACCAGAGAAGATCTGACGTCGAGACGTCGTTTACTTCAGCCGTTATTCTGTCCCAATAGTCCGACGGAACGTTTGCGACATTTGCGCAACTAAAGCCGTCTACGCCAAAGTTTTTTACCCAGTATTTCAACTCAGTCGCCATAGCGGCTCTGAGTCCTGCACTCGAAAAGTTGAAGAGTGCTTTGTCTTTTTCGACACCTAAGCCATTACTAGGTCGGAAAGGTTTTCCTGCCCCGTCAACTTGGTACCAGTCGATGTGATTTCTAACCCATGCGTGGTCTAGTCCGGTCGCCTGAGCGTTCCAACCGACTATAACTTTCATGCCAGCGAGATGAGCCCTGTAGACAAGGTCCTCGAACTCATTTTCAGTGCCGTTGGTAGTCAGCAACTCAGGGTTGACGGAGTGGTAGTCGTCAACGGAGTACTGGGAGCCAAGAGTGCCGACGTGGTTGGTGCCTGAAATTGGAGTCACCGGCGTGAAGTTTAGAATTCCCACTCCAAGATTTTTAAGTCTTGAAAGCGCACCCTTTTGAAATGCGTCGAAGGTTCCGGCTGCGGTTGCTTGTCTAATGTTGACCTGGTAGATAGTGGAGTTTGAGACCCATGAAGGTGTCTTGACGGGCTCAATTGGTGCCGGTGTAGCTGTGGCCGTTGGTGTTGGTGTAGTGGTTGGTGTAGTGGTTGGAGTTGTGGTTGGAGTCGCAGTCGGGGTCGGGCTGTAGGTGGGTGTTATGGTTCCACCGACCTCTGGCCCCGCGGTCCAAGCTCCTGTAGTCGGTGTGACTTTGATTACACGAAACGAAGCATAGACAGCATTACTACCATTGCTATTTGTGCAGGCCAGACCGAAGCTGTAGCTTCCGCCGACCGATTTAACGAGCGAGGTGCTACCGACGTTTAGCGAACTGATGTTGAGCACCGGCTGCAGAACACTCTGGCTGTTCGAAATGAAACTGGCAGACTTCCTGGCGTACCAGCTAGCGGGATTTCTCTCAGAACCCAAGTCCGAGATAAAAATATACGAACCGGTTGAAGTTGCTGGGCAGGTGAATGGCTGGGCAAGATCCGACATCGAAGGCCCGCCTATCACGTCTGCATCCCAAGCGAAAGCGACGCCGTTTGTGTTCTCAGAAACGTAAGTCGAATCTCGGAAAGTGTAAAGTTTTTCGTCGGAGGTCCCAGCAGTTGCTGTTGGGTTGGGAGTCGAAGTTGAAGTTGCAGTCGGGGATGCTGGCTCAACCGCAGTCCATTTTCCAGTCGATCTAGTTACATAAATAGTTCGAGTAACTTGGTAATCAACGAACGCTCCCGAGTTTTCTGTGCACGCTAGCCCTAGAACCCAGGCCCCACCAATTGATTTCACGTCTGAAACGCTTCCAACCGTGAGCCCAGAGAGCTTTCCGTTTGGAGAAAACACTTGCTTGGAGCTGTTTAGAAAGGTCGCGGTGGATGCAGTCCAACCGCTTCGACTATTTTCTTTGCCTGGCGGTGCCACGAAAACTGATGCTCCAGTAGCGGCAGCAGGGCATGAAAATGCGGCATTGATGTCGCTGGATGATGCTGAAAGATACACATCCTGGTCCCACATGAAGTTTCCAGTTCCGTCTAGGTAAAAACCATCGGTGTCATAAAAATTCAATGTGGTCAAAGGCGAGGTTCCAGCACCCGCTGCCCACCCCGCACTGAAAAGCGAATTCGTCGAAAAACCCGCAGCCAACATGACCATTGACAGAAGTGCCACTAAAGACTTGTTTTTCATGATTACCTCTTACTCGGAGTCAATATCAGACTAACTTTCAATTGTGAATTCGAAAGTAAAATCAAATGACATTTGGGCTCGTTCACTGCTTTTCAGTTAGAGTCCATTCGCCAACGCCTGAAGCGATGCTGACGTATCGATATGAAACTGAATCGACCATAGTGTTTCCCCCGTGCGTGCATGCGAGCCCTAGGCTAAAATCGCCGCCCGTGCGAAGGATAGTGTTCGGCCCAGGTTCACCTTCTATCAGCCCTGATATTTTTAGGTTCGGCTGAAGAACTTTGTGGTCTGGTTTGAGAAAAGTTTGACTGTAGGCCTTCCAACCGCCAATAACTTCGCGCTCTTTACCCGGCTCAGAAAGGAACGCGAACGCCTGAGTAGCTGTCTCGGGGCAAATGAATTCAGCAACACTTGAGCTGCTTGAACTCGACCCAGTAACGTTTGCGTCCCAGAGCAAACGTGCGCCCTCAATCCTCGGGTTGTCATCCTCATAAATGTATAGAGACTCGTTGGAGGTGTTTAAGGGCTTCTGTGGGTTCAAAAAAACCATGAAGATAATGGAGGCAATTGCCAATAAAAGAACGACGCCACTGGACCAAATTATCTTTTTGCGCATCTTCCAAAAGTAACAACTAAAGGTTAATGGCGCGCAAAGGTTTGGTTACAGAAGTTGTGGGCGTGGGCCGTTCGACGAGCTGTTGGCTAGTCGATGTCGCGCCGCAAACTTGTGGCTAGAGCTGCTGCGACGAGGGCAGCTGCGTAGGCCAGGAGCACGGCCATCGAAACTAGCGGCGAAAGATAGTCGAGCCCGCCGAGCATGCGCGGGCCGGTAACTCCTGAGAGGTGAAGGTCCATCATGCCCGAGATCAACGCGGTGAAGAGGTACTTTCCCGCTTCATAGTGCATGACTTGAGTTAGAACCGTGAGAATCGGGTCAATCAGGAACATCCACGCGAGAAGCCCCACGATGGCACCGGTTTGGTTGCGAACCAGCGCGCCAACCGCGAGGCCCACAAGCGCCAAGACGATTCCCGAGATTGAGGCTGTGAGCGCGAGATCGCCAAACGCGCTAAGGGGAGGTTCGGCGTGTTTAAAGTTGGTCAACACGAGCGCGCCAACCCCGGTCGCGATTGCACCGCTGATGACTTGAACGCCAAGGCCAACCACAGCGGCCATAACGACTTTTGCCCAGAGAACGCTGCTGCGTTTTGGGGCAGCCAAGAAGGTCGCGATTGCAGTTCCCTTGGCAAATTCGCCAGCCAGTAGCATGGCTCCGAGAATCATTGCGAAATAGTAGCCAGCAGCCGCTTTGCCGAACATTGCACCGATTGCTTCAGAGTTCATGAGGCCGGTCGAGACTGCTTGCCCGTCAACCTCAGTGCGGCTGGCGTCTAGAATCAACGGCATTACGCCGACTCCGAGTGACGAAAAAGCGACTGCGCCGGCTAACAACCACCAGGTGCTGCGAGCGTATGCAAGTTTGCGAAACTCACTTTTTAGCAGGGCGGCGAAGTTCATTTTGTGTCTCCAAGGTCGTTGACTGAAACCGCAGGCGTTTCGGTAGCCTTGGCCGCGGCCGCGTCGGCTGCCTCGGCGGCATATGTCAGCGCCAAGAACGCTTCTTCGAGGCTTCGCCCCTGCGTCACGCTGGCTTTCGGGCCGGCGGCAATCTGTTTGCCCTTGTGCAAGATGATCA
>JBEGPW010000095.1:0-8229 GCA_041181225.1 Actinomycetota bacterium
CTCTAAAACCGAGAATGCGATGAGGGCTTTGACACTTGCAGTGGTTTCGCCACGTTCCTGAGTGCTCGCCGTAATCTCATGGCGCCCGGCTTCAAGGGTTGTTGGCAGAGGAGCCTTGAAGGTAAATACGCCAAACTTATCGGCAAAACCGCTAGCTATCAAGATCGGTTCTGATTGCACAAAAACCTGCACAAACGAGTAGGGGTCGAGATCGGTTATTCGCCCGGTAACAATGGGAGCTGTTTCGGTGTCTTGCCCCAGAGGCAGTTTGACGAACTCGGTTGGCGTCGACGTTGGCGAAGGGCTTGACTCGACTACCGATGCCACGATTTCAATGTCGTCAGCCCTGGCGAGGCTGGATGCCGTTATAAGGCCTGCCGTGCCAAAAAATAGTGCGAAAAGCAATGCCGCTGCCCTAGGCACCGGCGCTATTCTCTTCAGGCGCCTTCTCATTAGGCCCTAGTATCAGCGTTTCTGCGAGCTTCGGCCTCGGCATAAGCCAGCCAGCGTTTTACTTGCTGCTGCCGGCTTCTGATGTTGGTGCGAACGATGAACGCAATTATCAGAAGCAAAATAGCCGCGACGAAGAACGTGGTTGGAAAAATCCACATAATTACATCTCGCACCACTACTGGCAAAGTTCCCGCATCTAAAGCGTCTTTGTCAGTGAATGTGGTCAGTTTGACGGTCGGGTGCAAAAACACCCACTGGCCAATGCTGGGAACTGTCAACTGAAAATCTCGAGTGGAACCTGGCGACATTTCTCCGACATCAAATACTTGGGCGCTGGTTAGAGGAATTCCGAACGGACCAGTGACTTCAGCGGTTGCTTTTGCTTTGAGTGAGACGTTGCCAACGTTTGCAATAGTGAACTTCTCAGTTAAGGCACCCTCGAATGGGCTGAAGCTATGAAGATAGCTGGCCGATAAATTTGAAACAGTGAGCAATGGCGAAAGCTCGCCCCTGATACGGGCATACAGCCGTGTTACAACACGACGTTCAATAACAATCTGTCCAGTAGATTGGCTCGCCCTTGTGGCCACTGCGATTCCACCAAGGTGGTCTCCAGGTGACGCAAAGCCTGGAACTCTGAGAGTGAATGGGATTGTGGCGTCCTCACCGACTTTGAGGTCGACTTGCACCAAGTTTTTTCCAGACTTGAACTTTACCCAAGAACCTACATCGGTTGATTTTTCACTAGAGATTTTTACCGAGTACCCGCCGGCATCGTCGGTTATCGCATCAGCTGCGTAGACGTCTAATTTGATTGGGGTGTTGCCGGTGTTTACGATGTAAAACTGGTCGGACACCTCTTGGCTGGGGTCGAGTTGATAGTTGAACTTGGTGCGATTCAAATCGGCTCCCCCCGATTTCGCCCCAGGAACTCCTGAAAACCCTGACGTCTTGCCCGCTGATGGATCTTTTGGTGCAGCGAATGAAGCGGCCGGTACCAGTATTTGAACCGCAATGACCAGCATTGCAACGCCCCATTTGATTAGCTTCATAATTTTTGTTGCTGCTTTCGTGTTGATATTGGAAGAATGGGGAGGGGCCAAGGCCCCTCCCCATTCCAATTTGAAACTAGTTGCCGCTTACGACTGTTACAGTCATAGTCGCAGTATAGGTACCTGCGCGCTTCCACTGTGGTGCTACTAGACGTAGAGCTGCGTTTACCTGGGTCGCACCAACATAAGTCTTGTCGGTGGTCGCACCAGTGATTGGAGTTGCAGATGCTAGCTTGTACTCGTCTGAGTTGGCGCCTGTGAAGGCATCTCCAACTACACGTGCCGTGTTAGCAGTTGCGGTGCCGTCGGTCGGCTGGCTAACAATCGCCGGAGCGATTCCGAGCTGCGTCTTGCCAATAACAGAGTTTGGTGTGACTGCACTGTTAGTGAAGTCAGTCAACTTTGCTGTCAGAGTCCAACCGTCAAGCGACTGCACGCGGCCGTCGTTTACGGTAAGAGTTGGCAGAGTGCCGGTTGAGACTGACTTGTTGGTACCCGCATCGCGCACACCAGAAAGGGTCACGTTCGCACCCGAAGCAACATCGAGAGCAAGCTGGCCGTTGTTTGCGTCAACAACTGTTGCGTTCACTGTAACGCCACCTGAAACCACCGAGGTGCCTTCAACAGTTGCCGAGGCTGCGCTGGTCTTGTTAACGGTGGTGTAATCGGTGCGTGTGTAGGTTGCCTTGACGGTGAAGGTTTTGCCTGCATCGTTGTCGACAGTTACATACGAAGCGCTGGTGCCGTTTGAAGAAACAGCGTTCGCGCCTGCATACCACTGGTAAGCAACGTCGAAGCCCTCTGGAATGGCTGCCGCGTCGATCACAGCGTTGATGGTGTCACCAACGTGTGGAAGAGCATATGCGTTAGGTGTGTGGTTCTGGTTGGCAACAGCCTGAGTGTAGCTGATTCCAGGTGTCGGGTAGACATAGTCTGAAGCGGCTGCAGTCCATACACCAGTTGCGGTAGTTACCGAGATGTAACGGTAGTAAGCGCGGGTAACGCTTGAACCGCTGACACATGCGATACCAAGTGACCAGTCGCGAGTTGCTACACCAGTGGCCTTAAGGTCGCTGGCTGTTCCCTGGGTTAGACCAGAGAGCTTTAGGTTGCCCTGAAGCACAGTCGTGGTTCCACCAACAAAAGCAAGGTCTGCATAAGCAGTCCAGCTAGTTTTGGTTGATTCGGTTCCGCGAGCGGTAGCAAAAGCTTTCGCAGTTGTAGATGCTGGGCAGTCAATCGTGGTGCTTGGGGTGTTTGAGCCAGCCGCGTAAGCGTCAGCGTCAAATGCCAATGTGCTAACTGGAAAGTTAACGCCTGAGTCGAACAGGAACATTGGACCATAAGATCCGTTGGCCTGAGTTTTGTTGGTTCCAGCAGCGTTTGCGGTGGTCGCAAAGCTAGCAACCATTGAGGTTGCTAGCGTTGCAACGAGAGCCACGCGAGTTATTGTTTTTCTCATTTTTTTATTTTCCTTAGATTCTGATTAATTATTTACCGGCGTATGAAGATGCGTCCTGAACTGAAGCTGGCAAGAAACCAAACTTCAGTTTGACTGCTGCGATGCTTCCAGAGCTGAATGACGGGTAAACCGTGTCAGACATCTGTGCATAGCTGAAGCCGAACAAAACGTCGGTGGTGCTGAGAGCACCAGTTGTTGAAGCTGAGATGGTGACAGTGTTAGCGGAGGTGTCAACCGCAGTCACTGTTGTTCCAGACGCAATACCAGTTCCAACTACAGTTTCACCGATGAATACGCGGGTAGCCATCTTGGTAACACCATCAACAGCCAAAGGAAGCTGCAAAGTGGTGGTGCCGCTTGCTGCCGTGGCCGTTGTTGATACAGCTGAGCGAGCCACGCTTGCAAACGTGATGGCCGCAGAGTTAGCTACGGTTGCCGCGATTGACAAGGTGACTGTTTTGGTGCCTGTGTTGATCGCACTGACAATCGTGTTAGCTTCAACACCGGTTCCAGTTACGGTCTGTCCAACGAATACTCCAGTAACCGAAGCAACAACCAGTGACGTGCTTGCCGTGCTAGCTGCAGATGCGGTTGTAGCTACCGATGAAGATGTGATTCCGAACAGTGCACCACCCTGGTAAGTCAACGAGCCCGAGTAGTTGAAGTCCAAAGCACGAGCCAGAATCGGGTCGTACGAAGGTGAAGACATCACTAGGTTGCTTGAACTTGTTAGTGCAGCAACAGTTGCCTTGCTCAGCTTGATGGTGTTTTCCAACGTAACCGGTCCATTAGCCAAATCGGCAGTTAGGGCGGTGTCGAGGGTGACAGTGTTTTTAGTGAAGCTGATGACACCCGAAGTCAATGTCACTGCAGCGCTGACGGCAGTCGACAATGTGACCGTGGTGCCGCTGATAGCTGTAACAACAGTGCCAGATACGATGCCGGTTCCTGAAACAACAGCGCCAACAAGGATGTGTGCGTTAGCCGCATCGATAGTTAGCGAGGTGGTAGCGTTTGTAGCCACACCGCTTGAGTTGTCGGCAAGTGTTACACCAGTGTTTACAAGCGCTGCAGTCGTCGCGTTTGACAACGTGATTGTCGAGCTTCCGTTAGTTGCGGTTACATAGGTGTTCTTAGGAATACCTGCACCAACAACCTGCTGACCCACAGCGATGTCAGATGACCAAGCAGCGCTGGTTCCGCTGTTTGAGGTACCTGAGTCAGTGTTGAAGGTCAATACCGTTCCACCGCTAGAAGCGTTGAAGTAGCGGGTCACGCTGTTGAACGACTTTGCTGCTGAAACGCGAGTGTCTGCGGCGATTCCAGTGCCACTTAAGATTTGGCCTACACCTGGAAGTGCAGTTGCCAACAATGTGGTCGATCCGTTAGCTCCGGTACCCTTCTTGCTGGCAGTCGCGAACACAGAATCTACAAGAGTGCTTGAGTCGATTCCGGTTCCGGTGACCTGCTGGCCGGCATAAATGCCTGAGGTTGAGCTGACTTTGAACGAAGAGCTTGAGCCAGATGTTACGTTTGCTGCTGGCTGAATGGTCTTGGTTGCTGAGTCAGTGCGGCGACGGTCTACGAATAGGTAGGTGTCGCGACCCCAAGTTGAGTCCTTGTAGTAAGAAACCACAGGGGTCAAGTTTGGTGCGGTTCCGGTTACAGGCAAGATTCCAGTGCCTACGAAGCCACCGAGTGAAGCAGTGCCTGACTTGTTATAGCTTGCGTTGTTCTTCATGGCGATCCAACGGGTTGCTGACATAGGTGAGATGTCGCGGGTTCCTAGACTAGAAGCATCGTGCTCCTGACCAATGTGGATGCAACCTGAGCCAAGGGCTCCTGAAACTCCGTTGACAGCCAAGTTAGAGTCTGAGTCTAGGTTGGCAAGAATGTCTTGAGTTTCGCTGACACCAAGAGCCTTGATGAAGTCTGAGCGAGTGCCTGAACCAGCCTGAGGCATCCAAGCCTTGAGAATGTGGAACTTGGTAAGGGTTGTTGAGTCACACTGGTAAATCAGAGCAGCGTCAGCTTTGCTGATGTAGCCAGTCGAGGTCTGTGTAAAGTCAACAGCTGAACCATAAGCCATCGCTAGTGCATCGCGACCAAACGTGAATCTCTGAAAGTTGTCGCGGCCATCGCCGTTTTGAGTTCCACCGCTTGAGGCGCGAACAATGTCGATGTCGCCGTCTTTGAGTCTCTTGGCGTCATAAGTCTTGTCGCGACCAGAGAAAGTTGACGTGTAGTCGACGTTAGTGATCAAAGCATCGAGAGCGGTGCGGCCATCGCCTGAACCGTTCGGGCGCTGAAAGCGGGTTCCGTAGTTCTTAGTGAAGATGGTTCCTGTTCCGGTTGCGTCAAACGAACCAAAAGTTGAGCTGTCGCTAGTGGTTGCTTTTACGCCAGAGTTCGTAACGCTGGTGCCGTTTACTAGTGCGCCGACGACATCTTCAAGAGTGTCTGAACCAACAATTGCGTATTTCTGTGCAACTGGGTCGAATGCCTTGGCTGGCGAGATGCCTAGCGCAAGACCAACAGTGGTGATGCAAGCAACTGCAGCTAGAGCTGAAGCTTTCTTGTTTAGCATTGTTTTGCCTTTCATTGGGTGGGTTTTCTGGTTGAGACAACCAGGCTTATTCTCATCGCTGAGAAACTTTTATTTGGTTTTTTTTCGGTTGAGCCTTGCATATAACAAACTTAAAAGACTGCCTGCGGCGAATCCGAATGGAACAGATGCTGCCAGAGGCCCTAGCGGTGGGTCTTTTGGTGTCGGTTGACCCAAAACTAGCTGGGTTCCGTCACCTGAAATATCACTCGTAGGGCTTAATGATGGCTCTGGAGGGGTAACAGAAGGTGAAGAAGAGGGAACAACTGTGGGAATAGTCGTTGGAATAGTTGTTAAACCTTGCGCCACCAAAGAAACCACTTGGAGGGCCTGCCCCACGTTCCCCTCGCTCAGAGGAGAGTATCCGAGTGGCAACTGCCCAAGGTCTGTGCCAGGATTTTGACCTTGAGTGACGGCAAACTTAATCAAGTTTGCATATGGCGCTCTCAAACTTGAATCGAGCACACTCGGATTGATTGCCGCATAAATAGGCATGGTCAACGGGTATGCGCCCAACGCAGACTGAGCGCTAACTGAAGCAAAATCAAAAATTCTTACATTTTGGTTTGATACTGCCGGCGTCATGGCCGCTTGAGCTTCTGTCATAGAGTTGCGGTTAGGAGTAACGAAGTTTCCGGCAGGATTCAAAAGCGAAGCCGTGACGTTCTGGTATCTATATGACGCAGCGGCCGTCGAGACAGCAATAACTCTTTGTTCACCTGGCAGGCTTCCGGCGGTTTTCTTCCAAACCGGTGGGTTGGCTCCACCGTCCCAGTTTCCAAGAGCGTTGGCGTCTCCTCGCAAAACCTTATACGCTCCTGTTTCAAAGTCGCTAACGTAGGGGCGCCAGGTGATTAGGTTCGCTGCACCAGAACCACCGGTTGGGTTTGTCAATGTTGTGTCTGGTTTTTCAACCGGGTCAGACTTGGGAAACTCTCTTACTGGGTAAACGGCTCCGAGCCCGTTGGGATTGATCAAATCATTGGTTGAATACCAAGGATTAATGCGCATTCCCCAAGGGTCGGGTTTTCCGTCGAGAAAATCGACGGCGTCTTGGTCAGAGAGTATGTATTTCCACACTCTGTCGGCAAGGTCAGACCTGCCAAGTGGAACCATCGCATCTGAAATTCCAACAGCGTTAATAATCTGGTAGCGCCACTCGTGATCGTTAACCGAGAGAAAGTCAGGGTCACGCGTGATGTTCTTCATGTTGTAGCCCGGATCAAGCGGACCATTGAAACCCAAATAGCTTTTGTTAACTGGCGGAACAGAATCAAGGTATGAATTTGTGAGCAACTTAGCTAGCAGCCTCGGAGTGAGGTTTAGTTTGCTGAAAGCACTAAAGTTTGCGCCCTTATAACCATCTGGCACATTGGTAGCATTCGGGCTCAATGCCCTATCGATTGCGCAAGAAACGACCACACCCGACATAGCAATCGGGGCATATAAAAGTTTGTTCTCAACGTCGGAGGCATACGGTTCACTAGTAAAAGCCAACGGAGCAGTGGGGTTGGTCATGAGGCTGGCCAGAGAGTCTTGCTCATTGCCCGTGCTCAAAACGAACGCCGAGCCGGCCGCTCCCTCGCACAACTTAGGTTGCCATGACGCGATCGCCCCGCCGATTAATTCGCTACCCGAGAGTTGTTTCTCGGCGCTACCAATCGCGCACCGAACACCAACTGGCTTGAAATCTAGTTTCACCGCTACATTGTGTTGCCATGAATCCCAAAACAAGCCCGACTTAGTAATGTATGGTTGCGCGTTGTCGGAGGTGGCTCTTGGGATGAACACGAGCCAACACGACTGCCCCACTGCGACATTACCGGTGACCACAGGAGTGCCGCAGCCAAGCCCAGGAGATTGCATCACCGTTTGAATCTCAAATTTTGCTAAGCCTGCGCCAGTCTCATCGGAGCCAGTCCAGGGCAAGAAGTTCGTATTCAACGGAGTAAAAAACTGATTTTGGTTCATGTTGACGCTTTGATCCCAAAAACGGTCACCACTGTCGTTGAGTTTGATCGAATTGACCTCTTCGCCCGTCACAGCTCGAAATGGAACGGACACATAAGAAGTCTTTGCTTGGGAGTTGTACTCGAATGAGATGTCCGCATCTTGAGGTTTAACCGCATCGGTAGACAAAAAGCCGTCTCGAACTGACGCAGGGTTGTTTACGGTTCCGTATTGACAGGTAGTTCGGTCGGGGTGACCAGGGTTATTTGGGTCTTCGCCCCAACATTGGGCCACCTGCAAAAAGTTTGAACCACCGTCGGTGCCGGGGGTTGGTCTGCGAGACGACGCAAGACCCGAGTATTTGATCGAAACCGCTTGGCTAACTAGATTGTCAGTCTGTGACACCGTGATGCTCAAGTCTTTAAAAGGTGCGGTGGCATAGTTCGCATCGTTTGCTGCCGAGGTTATGGTTTTGGCGCTAGCTGTGAGAACTTCGCTAAATGCATCGGCGTTGGCTCCGCCAGTCGGCAGCAACGAAATGAATGCACTTGCCACTAGGGCACCAACGGCGCCGGACGATAGGGTACGCAAAACCGAAGCACGCGCTTGCATGCGCCGGTGAACTCCCTGCTTTTTCAAAGCGACTCCCTGACGGCTGTTTTAAGAACGTTTTTTGCGGCGGCTAAAAGCAAAAGAGACCATGGGCG
>JBEGPW010000096.1:0-5713 GCA_041181225.1 Actinomycetota bacterium
GGGGCTGGAGTAGGTCCCAAGGGTTGGGCTGTTCGCCCATTAAAGCGGCACGCGAGCTGGGTTTAGAACGTCGTGAGACAGTTCGGTCTCTATCCTCTGCGCGCGCAGGAAATTTGAGAAGGGCTATCCCTAGTACGAGAGGACCGGGATGGACGAACCTCTGGTGTGTCAGTTGTTCCGCCAGGAGCACCGCTGATTAGCTACGTTCGGAAACGATAACCGCTGAAAGCATCTAAGCGGGAAGCGTGCTTCAAGATGAGATTTCCATGACTTAGGTCGAGAGGCTCGCAGCTAGACTACTGCGTTGATAGGCCGGATGTGGAAGTGGGGACTAAAGACCCATGGAGCTGACCGGTACTAATAAGCCGATAACTTGAATACTAAGTTTTTATTGCTTGCGTCCACTATGTGGTTCCCGAGATACTATCGGGAACACACAATTGAATAGAAATACCAGATCTGTGTAACCGAAACTCGAAAGTGTTTCGGCGGCCATAGCGAAGGGGAAACGCCCGGTCACATTCCGAACCCGGAAGCTAAGACCTTCTGCGCCGATGGTACTGCAAGGGGGACCTTGTGGGAGAGTAGGACACCGCCGGACTTAAATTGCGAAAAACCCGCATCCATTGGATGCGGGTTTTTTGTTTTAACGGCGGTTAAGATGGAATGCTGACCCCCAAATAATAGGTTGTGTTTTAGGTGAATGACAAAGTTACGAGCAACGGCAGCGAAGCCTCTGCGATAAAAGACCTGGGTACTTTCAGAACCCTCGTCAGAATCCTGCCGTATGCCAAGTCGGCACTACCGAGGGTAATCCTTGGCGGCTTCGCTGCTCTAGGCGCGCACGTGTTTGCGTTGATGATTCCGCAATACTTGCGCGACCTTGTTAATGGATTAACCACTGCACCCAACAGTGACCAGCTTTTCTTTGCAGTAGCCCTGGTAGCGATCTTCGGGGTGTTTGAGGCGGTCATGGTGCTGTTGCGCCGTTGGCTCGTGTTGATTCCAGGAACCCACGTTGAGGCGGGCATGAGGCGAGCCCTGTATGCCAAGTTACAGCAGCTTCCGGTAGCGTTCCACGACAAGTGGCCAAGCGGCCAGCTCTTGAGTCGTGTTACTGGTGACTTGAGTTTGATTCGCCGCTGGCTGTCCTTTGGCATTGTGCTCTTCGTCGCAAACGCAATCACCATCGTAATTGGCCTCGCTATCCTCTTCAGCTTTCACTGGATACTCGGCCTGATCTTCTTTTTAACCTCTATTCCAATCTGGATTCGCGGGTACCGCTTTGAAGCGCAATACCACTCGCTAGCACGACTCAGCCAAGACCAAGCTGGTGACCTTGCGACTTCGGTTGAGGAGGCCGTGCACGGCATCCGAGTATTGAAGGCCTTTGGTCGCGGAAACCACATCACCCAAAAGTTCGTTGCCGACGCCAAAGTGCTTCGAAACACCGAGATTCGTAAAGCCGGCTTAATCGCCAACATTTGGATCTATCTGATCTTGATTCCTGAGCTAGCGGTCGGGCTCTCGATGTTCGTCGGGTTCGTGCTGGTAGCCCAAAACCAGATGACCGTAGGTGGTTTGGTTGCATTCCTCGCAACGACGACGGTTTTGCGCTGGCCAACCGAGTCGGTGGGCTTCTTGCTCTCGATGACACTCGACGCCAAGACTGCGGTTGAACGCTTCTTTGAAGTAATCGATGAGCCCGCAGGAATCGAAGACCCTGAGCACCCCAAAACCATTAGCCACCCCGAAGGTCGGCTTGAGTTTCGCGACGTTCACTTTAGGTATCCAGACGCGGGCGCTGCAACCCCTGACCTGCTAGCCGGGGTTGACCTTGTTCTTGAGCCCGGTGAATCGGTTGCACTGATTGGTTTGACCGGTAGCGGAAAAACCAGTGTCACCGCGCTCGCAAGTCGTCTATATGAGGTTACCGGCGGTGCTGTGCTTCTTGACGGTGTTGACGTGCGCGACCTCACGCTGGCAGAACTTCGCACCCACGTAGCCATGGCTTTCGAAGACGCCACGCTCTTTTCGGCGTCGGTTCGCGACAACGTGCTTCTCGGTCGCCCAGAAGCTACCAACGCCGACCTTGCCGAGGCACTCGAGATTGCCCAAGCCCAATTTGTGTATGACCTGCCCGACGGGCTTGAGACTGTGATTGGTGAAGAGGGCTTGAGCCTCTCGGGCGGCCAACGGCAGCGTTTGGCTTTGGCGCGTGCGGTAGCCGCAAGGCCATCCGTGCTGATTCTTGATGACCCGCTTTCGGCGCTCGACGTTGACACCGAGGCTCTGGTCGAAGACGCCCTGCGAACAGTTTTGACTCACACCACGGCGCTCATTGTGGCGCACCGTCCGTCGACGGTGCAGTTGGCCGACAAGGTTGCGCTGCTTCAAGACGGCCGCATCACCGCCGTGGGCAAGCACAGCGATTTGCTCGCGACGAACGACCACTATCGCTACGTGATTTCGAGCCTCGACAAGGACGGGCGCGATATTGCTTTGGATGGCGCGGCGGGGTCGGGCACATCTGCTGCGCGCAAGGATGAGGTTTCTAAATGAGCATGCAGGGCGTAGAAAACGAAGACGTAATTGAACTCAATAAAGAAGAGTCAAAAGTAGTTCGGGCGCGATCGCTCCGGTTGCTCTTTGAAATCATTCGCCCAATCAAAGGTCGTCTAACCGCGGGTTTTGCACTGGTTTTAGTTAGCCAAGCACTGCGCGCGGTTGGCCCGGCGCTGATAGCTTTCGGAATCGACAAGTCTTTGCCAGCCGCTCAACGCGGCGACTGGAGTCAGGTTGCCTGGATCATCGGCGGATACTTGGCAGCAGCAGCCGCTTCGGCAGCGTTGATCTCATGGTTCATGGTTTTTGCGGCTCAGACCAACCAGCGGGTTTTGCTTGATCTGAGAGAGCGACTCTTTGACCACACTCAAAAACTGAGCCTAGACTTTCACGAAAAATACACTTCGGGCCGCGTGATCTCACGTCAAACCAACGACTTAGACAGCATCAAAGAGCTTCTCGACACCTCGGGAAACGAAATGGTTGCGGGCATTCTCTACAGCATTTTTACAGCCACTGCCATGTGGTTGCTTGACCCTCAGGCGTTCGTGATTGTGCTCTACAGCCTAGTGCCTTTGTTTTTTCTTACCTGGTGGTTCCAATACCAAACCCGCCTCGGCTTCAGGTCAACGCGTGTTGCCTCGGCCAAGCTCATCATTAAGTTTGTTGAGACCATGACGGGAATTCGCGCAGTTAAGGCCTTTAGAAAAGAACCTAAGAACCAAGAGATTTACACCGACCTCGTCGAAGACTATCGCTTCATAAATGCCAAGGTGATTCAACTGTTTGGAATCTATGACCCGGCGCTGGTTTTCATTGGAAACCTAACAGTTGCGGCCGTATTGCTGTTTGGAGGTTTGCGCGTTCTTGACGGTTCGCTTGGCGTGGGAATCTTGACCGCCTGCCTGTTGTATGCGCGCCGATTCTTTGACCCGATGGAGGGTCTAGCAATGTTTTACAACTCCTATCAGTCGGCAAACTCATCGCTTGAAAAAATTTCAGGAGTGCTCGAAGAGACCCCTTCGGTTGCCGAACCTGCCAACCCGGTTTCGCTCACTCACACTGCCGGCGACATAAAGTTCTCCGACGTGGCGTTTTCTTATAGCAACGGAAAACAGATTTTGCCGAACTTTAACCTCGAGATTTCGGCTGGCCAGACTGTTGCTTTGGTGGGAACGACCGGCGCCGGCAAATCGACGCTAGCCAAGCTGATCTCGCGTTTTTATGACCCGACCTCAGGAACGATTGAACTCGACGGTGTCGACCTGCGTGAGATCAGCAACAAAGACCTGCGCCGCGCAATCGTTATGGTTACGCAGGAGGCATACCTGTTTTCGGGTTCGGTCGCCGAAAACATCTCACTCGGCAAACCTGGCGCATCGATTGAAGAAATCATTGCGTCTGCCAAAGCCGTTGGGGTTCACGAGTTTATCGAAAGCTTGCCCGAGGGCTATGACACCGATGTCAATAAACGCGGTGGCCGCATGAGCGCTGGGCAACGCCAACTGGTTTCGTTTGCTCGCGCCTTTATCGCTGACCCCGCGGTTTTGATCTTGGATGAAGCCACGAGCTCGCTCGATATTCCAAGTGAGCGGGCGATTCAAAACGCGCTAAAAACCCTGCTCAAGGGCAGAACCGCAATCATCATCGCTCACCGACTTTCGACGCTGTCGATTGCCGACCGAGTCTTGGTGATGCAACACGGTGAGGTTGTCGAAGACGACACCCCAGCCGCGCTGATTGCTGGCACCGGAAAGTTTGCCAGCATGCACGCAGCTTGGCGCGACTCGTTAGTTTAGAACTTAACTTTGGTGCTGATGGCGATGGTTCCTGACCAAGGAATGTTGAAGGTTGCATAACCTTTGGAGTCAACAACCACCTTGGTTCCGCGGCAAACCTTCTTTGACTTGAGCGGCTTGTTTCCGCCGGTTATGTAATCGCAGTAACTGCCCTTGGCCAAACTAACCTTGATTTTTGCGTTCTTGACAGGCAGCGTTCCACCGTTGAAAATGATGAAGTTGCCCGAACCGCGCTTGAAGCTGAAGGTGTTGAACTTATCTGACCAGCTGCCGAGGTGACCCTTGGTAATCGCGGCGGCTGAGGTGCCGACCGCGTCTTTCCAAGCGATAGCGCCCTGGATGGCCGTCCAGCGCTGCATACAGATGTAGGTTCCGTTGCTATAGCTCGAGGCCGGCGCGGTCGAAGTGCCTTTGCAGGTTGCGTTTCGAACAGCTGAGCCGGTCTGTGGTGGCCCGGCATCACGGTCGCTGAAGGCATAACCCGAGTAAAGCATCGGCATGCCGTATTGGTTGACGATGGTATAAATCGAGGCCTGCTGGTATTTCTTGCCGGCCCCATCTTGGTAGGTCAGTGCCCGCCCATTGCGCTCGGTGTCGTGGTTGCTCACCATGGTCACGGTTTTTGTCGTGCCGTTCAATGAAGCGTAGGTTGAGTTGGTCCACTGCGCACCAGAAAGGTCACCACCGTTAGGGCCGAAAAAGCTAACCATGTCGTCAGCCCAGCTCCATCCGAAGACCTGACCCTGAACGGCATAGGGTGCGTTTTCACTGTTGTCGGTTGGGAACTCTTGAACAAAGAATGGCTTGATGCCACCCGTTGTGAGGTTCAGGCCGTCTTGAATCTGACGCAGTTCAAGAACTGGAATGTGGCCGGCGGCATCAACTCGAAAACCAGCAACGCCCAAGCTAAGCAGATCGTTTAGGTAGGCATCGATTTTGTCGCGAACACTCTGGGTTTCGGTAGCCAAGTCGTTCAGACCTAGAAGCTCACAGTGCTGCACCGACCAAGGGTCGCTCCAATCGATGTCAGAGTTGCAATAATTCGGGTTACTCGATGACATCGACGCGTGAAAATCGTCTCTGGAATATGGCACGTCGGGGTAGTTGTAGTTGCCGGCGCTCATGTGGTTAATGACCGCGTCGACGATAACCTGAACGCCCGCTGTGTTGCAGGCGCTAACCATCTCGGTGAACTGAGCGCGGTTGCCGAGGTTGTTGTCGATTGCGTAGCTGATTGGCTGGTAGTTAACCCACCAAGGTGAACCGCTAATGCTTTCTTGTGGCGGTGAAACGAGAATCCAGTCGATGCCCGCTGGGCCGAGCACGTTGGTGCACTCGCTGTTGAGAGA
>JBEGPW010000097.1:0-13759 GCA_041181225.1 Actinomycetota bacterium
GGAGAGCGCGGCAACTGGGGCACCAAGAAGACCGGTGACACAGCTGTTAACTTCAACGCAAACAACGTCGGTGAAATCTGGTGTGAGGTTGTAGATGTTGCAACTCTCGGCTGTTCTTCAAGTGCGCCAGACCCTGTTACTCAGGTCAAGGTTCACATCAACCAGCCTTTGGATGCAACTCACAACTATGTTGTTTGGGACAACCACATGACCAACAACACTGACGTCTTGTTTGCCCCAACCTTCGGCTCAGAAGACCGCTACGGAGCAATCGCGAAGTTCAAGTTCACCGACACTTCAATCAAGTCAGTTCGTTTCTACATCACCGATGGCCGTTCATACGACTCGCCAAAAATCACCGGTGCAACTGACATGACCGTTCCAATCAGCGCGTTCAGCGGTGAAGTTTGGTGTGACGTTGTTGCTGCAACTCCGAGCTGTTCAACCGCTCAGCCAACCCAAGACGTAACCGTTACGGTTCGCATCAACGCACCAGCATCTGTTACTGCAGGCTGGAACGTTGGATACCAGAGCCTTGGTAGCCCAACCGGTGAAGACAGCACTCCAGACGTTGTAGCCGACGGTGAAGCAAACTCAATCTTGACTTGGACCGTGAACGGAATCGGAACAAGCGACAAGTCAGAGTTTGAGTGGTTGCTTCGTAACAAAGAGAACTGGGACTCACCTGGTGGCGACAACAAGGCGCCTGGCGACTTGATCAAGCCAACCGGCGACAGCAACCTCATAGCACGAATCACTGGCTCGAACGTTGAAATCTGGTGTGACGCTACAAACTACGCCAACCCAACCTACAATGACCCACCGAGCCCAACATTCGCAACACCGTTGGTTCCACTGGTTTGTTCACAGGCTCCAGCAACCCTTACCGTTCACTACAACCGTCCGAAGTCAGCTCTTCGTGGCTGGGAGCTTGCAGTGTTCGGCACCGGAAACGGTGGTGACACTCGCGCTATGTTTACTGGCGAAGACGAATGGGGTTCAACCGCTGTAATCCACTACAACCCAGCTGTAACCGACACGAGCGCAATCAGCTTTGTGGTTCGCAAGTACCAAGCGTTCAAGGCTGCAACTGATAGTTCAGTTCAGAAGAGCCTTGACCCATGGTCATGCGTCGACGCGATGGACTCTTGCACTGGTGGATTCTTCCGCCAGACAACTGGTAACCGCATGATTCCTTCAGGTGCTACAGCTGTTTGGACTCTACAAGGTTCAACCACTGTGTCTAGCACTCCTATCACAACTGCACCAAGCAGCGACATCATGCTAACCACCAAAACCATGGGTGGCGGCGTGGTTCGCGTGACAGCAACTGCTGGCGAAGGAACCACTCCGACAGCAATCGTTGTTGACGCTGTGAAGCGCGGTTCTAGCAAGGTTGTTGCTTCGTGCACAATCGGCAAGCGCATCAACGGAACCACTATTGGTACCCGCTGCAGCGTCAAGGGTCTAAAGAAGGGCATGAGCTACCAGTTCGTAGCACACGCCTTGACCTACGGCATCGGCAGCAGCGATCGCTCGGCTCGTACTGCAGCAGTAAGAGTCAAGTAGTTTCTCAAAACTAGGAGCGGCCCCCGAGAAATCGGGGGCCGCTTCATTTAAGTCGCAAAAAAACTGCCCAGCATGTTGTTTGAAAGCCCCATGATAGGTGAAACTAGACAAGTGGTAAACATAAAAGTTGAAGGCAAGACATATCAGCGCACGGCGCCATACTTAGTGGGTCGCGAAAAAATTCGTGAGTTCGCCCTCGCAGTCAAATCGTCGAGCGCAACAAGTTTTGACCTTTTCGCAGCTCAGACAGCCGGATACCCCGACCTCGTCGCGCCACCCACCTTCGCAGTTGTCATTCAAGAGCGCAGCCTGACCACGGTGTTGTTAGACCCCGAAGCCGACATCGACTTCACTCGCGTGGTGCACGGCGATCAGCGGTTCATCCACGCCCGCCCAATCGTGGCTGGTGACGAACTCACCAGTGAGCTCACGGTCGCTTCGGTTAAATCCCTTGGTGCGCATTCGATGGTGACTTTTGAAACCAAAATCTTCGATATCGCCGACCACCTGGTTTGCACGGCAATCTCGACATTGGTTGTAAGGGGCGATGAATAATGACTCACTCGATTCCTAAAATCATTGACCTAGAGGTCGGCCAAGTAATTGGAGCCGCTGATTTCTTGCTGACTCGCGACAGCTTGGTCAGGTATGCCGGTGCTTCGGGCGACTTCAACTCGATTCATTACCGTGATGACATTGCGGCCGCTGTCGGATTGCCAGGCGTTTTAGCCCACGGAATGCTCACCATGGGGGCCGCCGTGCAGGTAGCAGTTGACTGGGTTGGTGACGCCGGTCGCATTCTCGAATATCAGGTCAGGTTTACCAAACCGGTAGTGGTTCACCCGGTTGATGGAGCATTGTTGGTGGTAACCGCAACCATCGGCTCGATCGACGCTGAGGCACGCACAGTGCGCCTAGATCTCGAAGCGGTGTCTAACGAAACCAAAGTTTTGGGCAAAGCCCAAGCCACAGTTCGGCTCTAAAACATGAACGCCACGTTGCTGTCTGAGGTCACCACGATGGGCGTGGGTGGCGCACCGATGAGTCTCGTGGTTGCTACAACTCGTGACGAACTCATCTCTGCGGCTCAGAGCGTTTGGCAATCTGGCGAAGACTGGCTAGTAATCGGGGGCGGCAGCAACATCGTGGCTGCCGATGACCTATCGGGGTTGCACGTGATTCAGGCCGCAAACCAAGGTGTTGAAACTCGAATTGAGGGCAACCGCCACGTCTTGCGAGTGCAAGCAGGCGAGAATTGGGATGCCTTGGTTGAAGCGACGGTTCGAGACGGGCTTGCCGGCCTCGAGGCTTTGAGCGGAATTCCGGGTTCGGTTGGAGCCGCCCCGATTCAAAACATCGGTGCATATGGTCGGGAGTTTTGCGACAGTTTTTTGCGACTCGAGTTTCTCGACTATGCATCGGGCGAGCTTGAGATTCTCGAAAAATCCGACCTTAGCTTTGCTTATCGTGACAGTGTTTTCAAACGGGGCAAGGTGGGTGTGATCACTTGGGTCGAGTTTGAGCTGCATGATCTCGGGGGAGTCAGCGAGCCGATCAACTCGGGTCAACTTGCGGGGGCGCTCGGCATGCAAATCGGAGATCAGGCGCCGGTAGGTGCGATTCGCGAACAGGTTTTGAGGCTTCGCAGCAGCAAGGGCATGGTTTATAGCCACGAAGACATCAATTCGCACGGATGTGGGTCATTCTTTACCAACCCAATCGTCAGCGACTCGTTTGCGCGCACGTTGCCGAGCGATGCCCCGCGGTGGGAGACCCCCGAAGACGATGGGCTCACCGTAAAGCTGAGCGCGGCTTGGCTAATCGAACAGGCTGGAATTCCCAAGGGTTTTTCGATTGCAGGCTCTGGGGCGGCGATTAGCGAAAAACACGCCCTGGCAATAGTTAACCGCGGTGGCGCAACAGCCGCCGATGTGATTCAGTTAGCAAGTTTTGTGCAGCAGCGGGTGTCAAACACGTTTGGCATCAACCTCGAGCCTGAGCCAAATCTGATTGGGTTTTAGACCAGCCCGTCTTTAGGCAAAAAGTTTTTGCAAACGCGCGATGCCTTCGACTATCGCTTCGTCGCCCAGCGCATAACTCATGCGCACATAACCCGAAGGCCCAAAGGCTTCGCCCGGGACGAGTGCAACTTCGGCTGCGTCCAATATGTAATCGCAAAGTTCGAGCGAAGTGTTGATGGTCTTGCCGCCCCACTCCCGCCCAAGCAGACCTCTCACGTCGCTGTAAACATAAAAAGCACCCTCGGGCATTGGCGCTACCCAGCCCGAAATCTTGTTTAGTTCGGCAACAGCGAGCTTGCGTCGACGGTCAAACGAATCGCGCATCGCCAACACTTCGTCTTGTGGGCCGGTTAGGGCTGCAATCGCGGCTCGCTGAGAAATGTTAGACACGTTTGAGGTTAGGTGGCTTTGCAAGTTTCCCGCAGCTTTGATGACGTCGGCTGGGCCAACCATCCATCCCAATCGCCAGCCGGTCATCGCGTAACTCTTGGCAACACCGTTTACCATGATGGTCCTGTCGGCCAACTCAGGCACGACCTCGGTGATTGAGTAGGCCTTGAGCTCGTCGTAAACCAGGTTCTGATAAATCTCGTCGCTGATCACCCAGATGCCGACCTCAAGTGCCCAGCGACCGATGGCATCAACCTCGTCGCGCGAATACACCGCTCCGGTTGGGTTTGACGGTGAGCAGAAAAGCATGGCTTTGGTTTTAGGTGTTCTGGCAGCCTCTAGCTGATCGACAGTGACTTTGTAGCCTTGGTCAGCGCCAGCAAACACCTCGACGGTTTTGCCGCCCGCCAGCGCGATTGCCTCGGGATACGTTGTCCAGAACGGAGAAGGCAAAAGAACTTCATCGCCCTCGTCAACGATGGTTGCGAAAGCTTGATAAACCGCTTGCTTGCCACCGTTGGTCACGATTACCTGAGCTGCGGTAACAGGCGTGCCGCTGTCGACTAGAGTTTTGTGAGCTATCGCTTCGCGCAGCTCAGGAAGGCCGACTGCTGGCGTGTAGCGGTGGTTTTTAGGGTCGCGGGCGGCTACAACGGCGGCCTCAACAATGTGAGCCGGGGTGGCAAAGTCGGGCTCGCCGGCAGCATAGCTGATCACTGGGCGGCCCTGGGCCTGCAAACCTTTTGCTTTGGCGTCAACTTTTAGGGTTGCCGACTCGGCGATGGCTGCAATTCTTTTTGAGATTCGAGATTCAGTCACGCCCTTAAGCCTACCTTCAAGGCGGTGAGGCTCAGTGGTGGCCGACCAAACAACTTTGCATTTTCGGCCTAAAAGGCTTAGGATTCTAGGAGGTAGTTGACAACTGCTCGAAGCCTAATCTGGCAAATTAATCACACTAAAAGCTTTCATTCTAGAAGTGTGCCTTCGCCAGAAAAGCCAGAGGATGCACCCGAGTTGTCGCTAACACCCTTAGGGTGGTGGCTCAATTGGTAGAGCAGCGGTCTCCAAAACCGCAGGTTGCAGGTTCGAGTCCTGTCCGCCCTGCAAGCAACAAAAAACCTGAAAGAAGACATCATGACTGACACTCCTTATGAGGCATCAGAAGACCTAGTAGAACAGGCTAAGTCAGACCGCGCGTCGCGTCGCAGCCTCGTGGGTCGCACATCGTTGTTTTTCAAGCAGGTTGTGGGCGAGCTAAAAAAAGTTACGCGCCCAACCAACAAAGAACTTATTAACTACACCGGCGTAGTGCTCGGATTCGTCACTGTGGTAATCACACTCGTGTTTTTGCTCGACCTTGGCTTCGGCAAGCTTGTAATGCTTACCTTTACAAAGTAGCAATCCGTCTGCCCACGCCATCCCAGTTTTAAAGCTTTATCAACGATAGGAATCTCACTTGAGCGAACTAGACGACCTAGCAAAGGTTGAAGACACCGAAGCCGACACGCTTATTGCCGAGGCCGACGCTGACTTTGCCGACCTTGCGCTAGACGCAGCCGCCGAACTCGAGCAAGACCTTGAGCTTGAAGAAGCGATTGCCGAAGTAGCCGAAGCGGCCGAAGATTCAAACGCCGAAGTTTCTGAGGGTGGCCCAGTTTCGGCTGATGCAGAACCAGAGGCAGCCATCGCAGACGAGACAGCCGCCGAAGAAGACGCCGACCCATATCGCGAGTTTCGTGCCGACCTTCGTCGCATGACCGGCAAATGGTATGTAATCCACAGCTATGCCGGCTATGAGAAGCGCGTCAAGCAAAACATCGAAAACCGCAAGCTTGCTATTGAAGGCGGCGACTTCGTTTATCAGATCGAAGTTCCGATGGAAGAATTCGTTGAAGTCAAGAACGGCCAGCGCAAGCTTGTTTCAAAGGTTCGCATTCCGGGTTACGTTTTGGTTCGCATGGACCTAAACGAAGAATCCTGGCAGTTGGTGCGCTACACCCCAGCGGTAACCGGTTTTGTCGGTAACTCACAGATGCCAACCCCACTTCGCCCAGACGAAGCTTTTAACATGCTCAAGCCGATTTTTGTATTGCCAGAAGAAGAACAGACCAAGGCGGGCAAAGGCTTTGTCAACGTCAAGGGCAAGGCAAAAGCTGTTCCAATCAACGTTGATTACAAGGTTGGCGAGAGCATCATGATTAAAGATGGTTCGTTTGCAGGCTTGCCTGGCACGATCTCTGAAATCAAGCCAGAAAGCGGCAAGCTCACCGTTCTGGTCTCACTATTCGAGCGCGAAACCCCAGTAGAACTTGGCTTTGAGCAGGTCGGTTCGCTCTAGTAGCGACCACCGAACTCTTGGTTTTATAGAACCCATAAAAAAGGAAAAGACAAATGGCACCTGCAAAGAAGAAAAAGGTCACCGGCCTTATCAAGCTGCAGATCAAGGCTGGCGCTGCTAACCCAGCACCACCGATCGGTCCTGCACTTGGTCAACACGGTGTAAACATCATGGAATTCTGCACTGCATACAACAACGCAACTGCAGACCAGAAGGGCAACGTAGTTCCAGTTGAAATCACTGTCTACGAAGACCGCTCATTCACCTTCATTTTGAAGACCCCACCAGCAGCAGAACTAATCAAAAAGGCTGCGGGTGTCGCAAAGGGCTCAGCTACGCCTCACACCGTGAAGGTAGCCACGTTAACTCGCGAACAGGTTTTGTCGATTGCAACAGTAAAGATGCAAGACCTAAACGCCAACGATGTTGAGGCAGCAGCCAAGATCATCGCCGGCACCGCACGTTCAATGGGAATCACCGTTCAGGCCTAAAGAACAAAAGCAACAACACAAGTGGGAGGGTCGCGCGCGACCCGAAGACCACAACTGTGACCGGTTCAGCAAACGCTGAGCTAACTATTTATAGAAAAGGAACAACAGCATGGCAAAGCGCTCAAAGGCTTATTTAGCCGCAGCAGAAAAAATTCAGGTTGGAAAGCTTTACACTCCGGCCGAAGCCGTAACTCTCGTTCGCGAGACCGGCTCAGCCAAGTTTGACTCAACCATCGAGGTTGCTTTCAAGCTAGGCGTAGACCCTCGCAAAGCCGACCAGATGATTCGTGGCACTGTTTCATTGCCTCACGGAACCGGTAAAACCGCTCGCGTTATCGTGTTTGCAACCGGCGCAGCCGCTGATGCAGCCCGCGAAGCTGGAGCCGACGAGGTCGGTGGCGACGAGCTAATCGAGAAGGTAGCCGCCGGTTGGGTTGATTTTGACTCAGCAGTTTCAACCCCAGAGCTTATGGGCAAGGTGGGTCGCCTGGGCAAGGTTCTTGGTCCTCGCAACCTAATGCCAAACCCTAAGACCGGAACCGTTACCCCTGACGTCGCAAAAGCTGTTACCGACATCAAGGGCGGAAAAATCGACTTTCGCGTTGATAAGCAGGCTAACCTGCACCTCATTATTGGCAAGGCATCGTTCACCAAAGAGCAGCTCGGCGAGAACCTCGCAGTTGCGCTTGACGAAATCGTTCGTCTAAAGCCATCAAGCTCAAAGGGTCGTTACCTAATAAAGGGCGCACTCGCGACCACCTTTGGTCCTGGCGTTCCGCTAGACACCAACGTAGTCAAGGTTGAGTTCTAGCCTCTAAAGCATTTCAGCAAAAGGGGCCAAGCCATTGTCGGTTTGGCTCCTTTTGCCTTTTTCAGTTCACTTGATATTAAGTTTTACAAAATAGGCTTAGGCCACTAACCGATAGGTGGGATATTGTCACAACACGCGTTTGGCGCAGCAACACTGCTCGACACTAAAGACCCGATGGGCTTAAGAACCTCAGCACCGCTATTAGACGCGTGGATTCGCGACATGGAGACCGATCGGTCACCGTTCCAGATTCCCGGCCACAAGGGCCGCACCGACCTCACAGGTGCCATCGTTGACGGCGACATTCCCGTATTGCCAGGTAACCATCCTTATCGCATCTCACCGAGTTTGATTCTCGAGGCTGAGCAGCTAGCCGCTGACCTTTGGGGCGCTTCACTTTGCCGATTCGGAGTCAACGGATCATCTGGTTCAAACCACGCAGCGGTCATGGCGGTTGCTGGCCACGGCGATAAAGTTATCGTCTCGCGAACCCTGCACAAATCTGTATTAGTCGGCTTAGTTTATGCTGGTGCGATTCCAGTATGGGTGCGCCCCGACATCGACGAGCTCACCGGATTGCCCTCGCATCTTGCGGTTGAGACCCTCGAAAAAGCGCTTCGCGATAACCCGGATGCAAAAGCGGTCTTAATCGGTGAGCCGTCTTATGTGGGCACTATGTCGAACGTTCCGGCTTTGGCTGCGCTCACACACAGTTACGGCATTCCACTGGTGGTTGACGCTGCTTGGGCCGCCCACTTTGGTTTTCATCCTGAGCTACCGGCCCATCCGCTGAGCCAAGGAGCCGACATTGTTGTGACTTCAGCCCACAAAACTTTGCCGAGCTATTCGCAAGCTTCGTTTGTATTGGTGCGCGATGAATTCGTTGACCTCGACCGATTCAACAAAATGTTTGATGCCACAATCACAACTTCGATGTCTGGTCGCATTCTGGCATCGATTGATGCCGCGCGTGCCCTGCTAGCTCGCCACGGCGCTGAGCTAATCAATCCGGTGATTCAAGCCACCGCCGAAGGTCGCGCCAAGCTCAAAAAGCACGGCATCGGCGTAATCGACGGCGACAACATCGACCCCCTGAAACTTGTGATTTTGCTCAGCTCAGTGGGTGCCGATGGCAACCTGGTAGAAGCCGAGCTATTGGCCGAAAACATCGACCTCGAAATGGCCAATCGCGACATGATTATTCCGATGATCACTTTTGCCGACACCCCCGATCGCATCGAAGATTTGGTTGACCGGGTCATTGCGTCGGTTGAGCGTCACCGCGGCGAACTGCGCCCGATTTCCATTTCGGCGAGCTTTTCGATTGAACCACAGGTTGTTGTTTCACCGCGTGAAGCATTCTTTTCACCAACCGAAACTGTTGCGGCGGGCCAGGCGGTTGGCCGCGTTTGTGCCGAGATGATTTGTCCTTACCCGCCAGGTGTTCCGGTGCTCTCGACTGGTGAGCTCATAACTGAAGCAGCTTTGGATGCACTCTTTGCAGCGCGTGACAGCGGAGTGAGAATCGCATTTGTAGCTGACCCAACGTTGGCAACCATCAAGGTTTTACCGCTCTAACAAGTCACCTGGTGCGTCGCGAAGCCCTAATAAGGGTGGTTCCTCCAACGACGCAGAGGGCAAGCCCTAGCCACCAAGACTCGGTGTAAATCTTTGACAGTGCAAGAACTTCAACCACGAGACCTAGCGCCACGGTAAAACTGCCGATCCACCAGAATGGGTGCAACCCTGCAAAACGTCCCGCCTTACGGAGGGGCAAAGCGTCACTGGCTTGGCCACAGTATCGACAGACCGAAGCCTCACGCTTGATGAACTCGGCGCAGGCCGGGCACTTGCGATGGTCAGGGGAGTGCTCAGGGGCCAGTGGCAACGCAGCTGCAACGATGCCCATGACCAATGAGGTGGCAATCAGCGAAAGCCAAAAGAACGTGAACCAATCCCGATTTTTGGTTACGGCCGACCGAGCAACAAAAACGGCCGCCAACAGGTTTATTGTCAGCAGAGAAACTGCCGAGGGCAGCCACTCTTGAACAATCTTGAGCGGATCCGCTTGGTCACCCAATGAAATTGCGGCTGCATGCTGGCCAATTGCAAAACTAAGTTGAAGATAGTGCTGAATCATCTTTGACCCCCTTGTTTGACTTTAGTTTAGAGCCAACACAGCTTCAAGATCTGTCAGCGTTGGCGGCTCGCAGCCAGCTCGCTCACAGGTGATTGAAGCAGCAACCCCGGCGACGTGAACGAAAGCCGCGAGGGTGTCGTTGCTGAGGTTAGCCAAACGATCAAACGGATCAGCACCGAGCGCGTCAACGTCATAAAGCTGGCCGAGCAGATTGGCACAAAAAGTGTCACCGGCGCCAACGGTGTCGACCACGTTGATTTTGCGAGAGGCCACGTCAAAACGCACGCCACCCTCGCGATAAACCGAAACGCCTTCGCTGCCACGAGTTACAAACACGACCCGGCTCGTGCCCGCGACCCATTGCTGAGCAATCTCGTCGATGCGTGAAGCGGTTGCCGAGTCACCGGCATTTAAGTCATAAAGCCACTCGATGTCTTCGTCAGACGCTTTGATGATGTGAGAAATCTCGTTGACACGCTCAACTCGCACTCGCTCAGTCTCACGGTCAAAGCCAAGAGCGGGGCGCATGTTTATGTCGTGGCTGATTGTGACCGACTGCTGGTCAAAATGAGCGCGGGCCCAGTCCTCAATCACCGCATTTCCAGGCGCCATCGCCATCGTCAAACAACCAAACTGAATCGCTTTGGCGTGCAGGTTTTCGAGGTCAATGTCGGTGGGTAGCTCGGCGGGTGTCCAACCCCAGTCGGCCGTTCCGTTCACATAAAACGAATAACTAGGCACGCCTTGCGAATCGATTGAAACAACTGCAAGCGTGGTCAGCTCGGTCGCATCGATTGCGTGGTTTAGACCAACGCCGTTGGTTTCTAAACGCTCGCGGATGATTTTGCCGAAGCGATCGTTGCTGATTCGCGCCAGAAACTGCTGTGGTGTGCCGCGACGGGCGAGTGCAATCGAAACGTTTGCGTTTGCTCCACCTACGATGGCGCTAAAAGAACCAGCTTGGTAGCGATTTTCAATGAGGTCAATCAATGCCTCGCCAATAACCAAAATCATGATTGTTACTCCTTGTATTCCGGATCTAGTTCGGGCCTCAAAACCAAGTTTGCCACTGACCCGCGGGCGATCAACTCAGTGGGCAATACTATTCTTTCGGTTGGTTGCCCTGGCTCCTCAATCTCTGCGATAAGTTTTTCTACCGCAATCTGACCGACCTGTTCGACGGGACGAACAACCACCGTTACTCCGGGTGACATGGCAGCCAACCACTGTGAGTCATCAACCGTGACGAGCGATATGTCGCGACCGAGAACGAGTTCACGGTTGCCAGCGACTTTGAGCACGGCCAGCGCCATGTCGTTATTTGAAGTCATGATTACTGTCGGTGCTTTTGGTGCGTCTAGCATTGCGGCTACTGCAGCCTCTGAGACCGCTGGGTCGTCTTGGCAAAACAGCCAGGTTTGCGCGCGGGGTTTAATGCCGGCGTCGGTGGCGGCTTGTGAGAAACCGTTGACGCGGTCTTGAATTGAGGAGATTAGGGTTTTCGGCCTTTCAGAGCTTGCCCCGATTACGCCTGCGGTTGCGATTAAAAACCCGATGCGCCGATGCCCCAAAGAAACCGCGTTTTTGACTGCCTGCTCGGTTCCGATGAAATCGTCGGTGGTGACCGATGTCAGTTGAACGCCTTCGAGTCTGCGGTCGATGAGAACTACCGGGGTGCCTCCTAAACGACCTTTGTCTAGATGATCGTGAACCACCGCGGTTGACGGCACCACAATCATGCCGTCGACGCGCTTTTCTATGAGCGTCTCTATGGCCTTTCGTTCGGCTGCGATGTCTTCGTCGGTGTTGGTTATGAGCACCTGATAACCGCGACCGCGAGCCGAGTCAACGATTGATTTTGTCACTCGGTCAAAGAAAGCATTGGTGAAGTCGGCGATGATGACGAGGCCGATGGTTGAGGTTTTGCCCGAGCGCATTGCACGTGCCAGCTCGTTTGAGACATAGCCGATTGAGTTGGCAACCTCACGCACGTGTTTTGCGGTCTCGGCATTGATGCGCCCATAGTTGCTGAGCGCACGTGAGGCTGTTGCCCTTGAAACGCCAGCTTTCTGAGCAACGTCGACAATGGTTGGGCGGTTCTGTTTTAGTTCAGCCATGAGTCCATCCTGTCGCTCGTTATTTAAATGTTAGGCTCTGTGACCAAACCGTTACCTAAATAATTTGGTGCTTGCAACTAAAGTCTGCCAACATTGTAACAAGGTTTGCGAGAACGCTCTCGCAAGTCTCACACAAAATCCAGCAATGCCTCATTCCCGAGCCAGAATTCCGGCAAATCGCATGGAGCAAAGCCTCAACAAAAACACTAGGAGAAACAACAATGAAGCGTTCAATACGTTCACTTGCAGTTCTAGGAGCGGTAGCGGCTGTTGCCCTTACCATCTCAGGCTGCGCATCAAGCGCCACCCCAACCCCAACCGAGACCACCGAAAAGCAGCTAACTATTGCTTTCGTAATGGGTGCTGAGAGCGACCCGTTCTTCCAGGCCATGAAACTCGGCGCAGAAGAAGAAGCAGCTGCTCAGAACGTCAAGCTTGTATGGCAGGGCGACCCGTCAGAATACAACGTGGCAACTCAGGTTCCAATCGTTGACAGCGTCATCGCCTCAAAGCCTGACGGCCTCGTTTTGATTCCTACCGACCCAAACGGTCTTCAGGCATCGTCTGACAAAGCTGTTGCAGCCGGCATCGTTGTTGCAAACGTTGACACCCACACCGCAGACACCAGCAAGGCAGTTATCTTTATCACCGGCGACAACGGCGACGGTGGCTCAAAGGCTGCTGACGCAATCGCTGCAGCAATCGGTTACACCGATGGCGAAAGCTATGACGTTGTTGTAGGTCTAACCTCAGCTACCGCAACCACCAACGTTGGTCGCCTAGAGGGCTTCAAGGCACAGGTTGCTGCGCAGTACCCAGGCATCAAGATCCAGGATGTTGCCTACTCAGAGTCAAACCCAACCACCGCTGCTTCAAACGTCAGCAACTGGCTAACCAAGTACCCGAACCTAAAGGGCATCTTCGCAATCGATGGCACCAACGCATCAGGCGCAGCAGCAGCTCTTCAGGCCAAGAACCTAGTTGGCAAGGTTGCACTTGTTGGTTACGACGCTTACCCAGCTAACGTTGCACTAATCAAGGCTGGCGTATTCACCGCTCTAATCGCTCAAGACCCAGCTGAAGAAGCCCGTCAAGCAATCCGTGCGATCGTAGAGAAAATCCGCAACAACACAGATCCAGCTTCACACGACGTAGTGATTCCAAACGTAACTTTGGACAAGAACACTTCAGCTGAAGACCTAACCAAGTACACCTACGTAGCTAACTAATCATCAGCAATAATCGATTAGCTAACTAAAAGGAAAGAACCAATGACCGACAGCAAACAAAACACCAGTGGGGTCGCTCGCGGCTTCAGTTGGAAACCACTTGTCACCAACCAAAGCAGCATCCTAGTTTTTGTAATCTTCGCCTTGGCAATAGTTTTCACTATTTACAGTGGCGGAAAATTCTGGGACATTGCAGTGTTGAACAACATCCTCACTGACTGGGGTCTAGTGGTTTTGCTTGCTGTCGGTCAAACCTTTGTTGTGATTAGCGGCGGAATCGACCTCTCGGTCGGTTCCACCGTTAGTCTCAGCGGCGTGGTCGCCGGTGTCGTGATGGTCAACTGGATGCACCTCGACCTCAGCGTCTCAAACGAGGCAGCAATCGCGCCATTGCTCTTGGCACTTGTGATTTGCGTAGCTACCGGAATCGCAGTTGGCCTGGTCAATGCGTTCCTCATCAACACCGTGAACATCGTGCCGTTCATCGCAACGCTCGCTACTCTTGGCGGAGCGGCTGGCCTAGCAATCATCTGGTCGGGCGGCATGCCGCTGCAGGGACCAAACTTCTATGCTTTGGTAAACCCAATCGTTCTCGGAGCCATCAGCCTTAGCCCAATATCGTTCATTGTTTTGATTTCTGCAATTGTTGTAAC
>JBEGPW010000098.1:0-5539 GCA_041181225.1 Actinomycetota bacterium
TCGAAAAGGTGCCCTAGGTGAAGATGCGGCCTCAACAACCGTTGAGTGCAAATCGATGGGGGCTTGCCCCAGATTGGGCATCACTTGACTCTCATAAGCTTAGGCAACGGCTACACATACGACGAAACGCTTTTCAACGCTATGGATGCAGCCAGACGCTTGATCAAATATGCCGCTGGCGACGTGCACTGGCATGCCAAGTGGAAAGCAAGTGGTCGGGCGAGCGCACTGATGGGTTGCGCTCAAGCTCAAAAACGTCAAGAACACAAAATCTTTGATTGGATGAACGGTTTTGCGGTTTGTAGTTGTGGGTTTGCCCTTGGTGACATGAGCGAAAGGGCCCTTTTCTATTTGAGCCCCGGGCACATCGATGTCGAAACAAAGCAACTCGTCACTTTTTTTGCTGTGAGAGTTTTAAGCGACAAAGCAGATGACAGGCTGAAGTATTTTTGCCAAAGCTGCGGCTTCTTGGGCTTGGCCGCCCTCGATGAAAACGGCGCCGTTGATCTCGTTGCGTTGGCCGAAGCGCGGGCAAAGCACGTTTGCGCGAGGTAGGCACGTTTGCAAGAGTTAAGTTTGCGCAACATTTCGCAATCAAGTTTGATTTGCGCGCAATGATTTAGCAGAGTTAACGATAAGAAATCCATTTGAAAGGGAATCATGACTATTTCACGACGCACAGCCCTCAAGTCTTTGACGGCTGCCGCAATCGTTGCAGCTTCACTAGCGCTGGCCGGTTGTTCAACCGCAGCCACCCCAAGTGCAACACCGAGCGCAACCGAGCTTCAGACCCTAACCGCCGGCAAGCTAACAATCGGCACCGGCAACCCGGCTTATGAGCCTTGGGTTGTTGGCGATGCACCAGAAAGCGGCGAGGGTTATGAAGCCGCCGTTGCCTACGCTGTTGCCGAGAAACTTGGCTTTGCCAAGAGCGACGTTGTATGGGTGCGCACCACCTTTGACGAAGCAATCGCCCCAGGCGCGAAGAACTTTGACTTCAACCTGCAGCAATACTCGATCACCGATGAGCGCAAAGCCAACGTTGACTTCTCGAGCCCTTACTACTCAACCACTCAGACTGTTATCACAGTCAAAGGCTCAAAAGCTGACGGCGTAACAACCGTTGAAGGCTTGAAAGACCTCGTTATTGGTGCGGCAACCGGAACCACCAGCTTCACCGCAATCGAAGAAGTGATCAAGCCAAACAACGCTGCCCAAGCCTTCAACTCAAACGACGACGCCAAGGCGGCTCTGCAGTCTGGCCAAATCGACGCTTTGGTTGTTGACCTGCCGACCGCGCTTTACCTAACCGCTGTTGAACTTGACGGCGGAAAGATTGTTGGCCAGCTTGACGGCAGTGCCGCGGGCGACCAGTTTGGTCTAGTGCTCGACAAAGACAGCGCTTTGACCGCTGCTGTCAGCGCTGCAGTTGACGCTCTCGAAGCCGACGGAACCCTGGCAGCACTTCAGGCAGAATGGCTTGCAGACTATGCGGGTGCACCGGTTCTGAAGTAACCAAAAACTGTTAGATTTGGGGAGTACGCCGCAGGGCGTGCTCCCCTTTTCTTATGGGTTTTTATAACCAAAAAAATGAGCAAAATGTCTGACACGCTATCGACCTATGAGCCCTCACCGGCCGAGGTTGAGCGCGCGCGCATTCGAACCGCCAAACACCGTCGCTCGATTCTGGTTTCGTTGGGCAGCACTCTGGCCTTTGCAATCGTCGTTGGTTTCAGCCTGGTTTCAACCCCAGGATGGGATCGCGTCGCCCACTCATTCTTTGACCTCGAAACCGGCCTAAAAGCTTGGCCTCGCGTTATCGACGGTCTTTGGCTAAACCTTCGAGTGCTGGTTTTTGCGGTCATCGGCGTTCTGATTTTTGGAATGCTGCTCGCAATCATGCGAACCCTGCGAAACCCAGTGTTTTTTCCGCTGCGCGTTTTTGCCCGCGGTTATGTCGACTTTTTTAGAGGCCTGCCGCTCATTATCGTGCTCTATTTAGTCGGCTTCGGAATCCCTGGCCTGCGCCTCGAGTGGCTCGGTCGAGTGCCCGCTGAAGTGCTCGGAACCGTCGCTTTGATTCTCACCTATTCGGCATACGTTGCCGAGGTCTTTAGGGCTGGCATCGAGAGCATCCACCCTTCGCAAAGATTGGCGGCGCGCTCGCTTGGCCTCAGCTATGCCCAGACGATGCGCCTCGTGGTTTTGCCTCAAGCTGTGCGCCGCGTTGCACCCCCGCTTATGAACGACTTCGTTTCACTGCAAAAAGACGTTGGCCTCATCTCGATTCTCGGGGCAGTTGACGCGGTTCGAGGCGCCCAGATTGAAGTGGCGAAGTTCGCCAACTTTACTCCGTATGTTGTCGCCGGCCTGCTGTTTGTGTTGCTGGCCGTGCCGAGCATCCGTTTTGCCGACCACATCGCAAGCAAATATGCCAAGCGTGAACAGGCGGGCAGTGCACTATGAGCGAACCAGCCATCGACTGGAGCAACCCGCGCCTGCGTGTGACCGGCCTGCGCAAGCACTACGACCAAAAAGTTGTGCTGGGCGGGGTTGACCTCGAGATCTACCCGGGCCAAATCGTCGCGCTGATTGGGTCGTCGGGCTCAGGCAAGAGCACCATGTTGCGTTGCATCAACCTGATCGAAGAAATCAGCGACGGCCAGATTTGGCTCGAAGGCAATGACATCAGCCTTGCAAGCATCGACCAAGATGCCGTGCGACGCGAGATCGGCATGGTCTTTCAGAGCTATAACCTGTTTGCACACCTGAGCATTCTCGACAACATCACGCTCGCGCTGCGTCACGTGCAGGGCAAGAGCAAAGCTGAGGCCGACCAGATTGCGCTCGGCTGGCTCGACCGCATTGGTTTGGCAGACAAAGCCGCCAGCTTTCCCGACAAACTTTCGGGCGGCCAACAGCAGCGCACGGCAATTATTCGTGCCGTAGCGCTAAATCCAAAGGTGCTTTTGCTCGATGAGGTGACCTCGGCCCTTGACCCAGAACTGGTCGGTGAGGTGCTTGAGCTGATTCGCGATTTGAAAGCCGCCGGAACAACCATCATCATGGCCACTCACGAACTGTCTTTCGCTCGAGATGTTGCCGACTGGGTTGTGTTCTTAGATAAAGGCGTGGTTGCCGAAGAAGGCGAGGCCGCCGAGTTCTTTGCAAACCCTAAACAAGAGCGCACTCGCGAGTTTTTGACCCGCCTTCAGCGCTAGTAACGATATTGCTCGGGCTTATACGGCCCGTCAGTCGAGACCCCAATGTATCGAGCCTGGTCTGGGCGAAGCTCGGTGAGCACAGCTCCCAAAGCGGCCAGATGAACGCGCGCAACTTTTTCGTCGGCGAGCTTAGGAATGCGATAGACCTTGTTCTCGAGGTTCGCTGCATTCTGAGCAATCTCAATCTGGGCCATGGCTTGGTTGGTGAAAGACGCACTCATCACAAATGATGGATGCCCGGTGGCATTGCCAAGGTTCATCACACGACCCTCGCTCAACAAAATCAGCGAGCGGCCGTTTGAGAGATGGTATTCGTGAACCAGCGGTTTGATTTCGGTCACTCCAACCGCGAGCGCCTCGAGGGCAGGCACGTCGAACTCATTATCAAAGTGACCAACGTTAGCCAAAATCGCGAGGTTTTTCATGCGCAGGTAATGCTCGGCGCCAACCACGTTGATGTTGCCGGTTGTTGTGATCACAAAGTCGAGCTGCTCGACGACTGACTCTAAGCGTGCAACCTGAAAGCCATCCATCGCCGCTTGCAAAGCACAAATCGGGTCAATCTCGCCAATGATTACGCGCGCGCCCTGGCCACGCAATGCCTCGGCACAACCTTTGCCAACATCGCCATAGCCCGCAACAAACGCGGTCTTGCCACCAATCAAAACGTCGGTCGCCCGGTTGAATCCGTCAATCAGCGAGTGGCGAATGCCATATTTATTGTCGAACTTGCTCTTGGTGACGGCGTCGTTCACGTTGATCATCGGGAACAACAACCTACCCTGGCGCTCAAGCACCTCAAGACGTTGAACGCCCGTTGTGGTTTCTTCGCTGCCGCCAATAATTCCCGCGACCAAAGCTGCAAAACGCTCCGGGTTTTTCGCCCGCGACGACTCAAGCAAAGCCCGCACAATCTCGTGTTCCCAAAGGGCCCAAGACTTTGACTGCTCAAGTTCACCGGTTCGTTCAAACTCAAGCCCCTGGTGAATCAAATAGACGAGGTCGCCGCCATCGTCAAGCAGGCTCGTCGGGCCAATGCTGTCGGCGCCGGCCAGATCGCCCGCAACCTGAGGGTCACTTGACCAATCGAGAATCTGATCTAAACACCACCAAAACTCCTCGGATGTCTCGCCCTTGCAGCCATAAACCGACACACCGGCGGCAACGAGGGCGGCGGCGGCTTCATCCTGGCTGCTAAAAATATTGCAACTCGCGAGCCTTACCGAAGCGCCTAGGGCCACAAGGGTCTCAACTAAGACGGCAGTCTGAACCGTGATCGAGAGCGAGACGCTGATGCGCGCGCCGGCTAAAGGCTGAAGTGGGCCGAACTCTTCACGAACTGCCAAGAGACCCGGCATTTCGGTTTCTGCTAACCGAATTTGCTTGCGACCAGCTTCGGCGAGCGCCAAATCTGCGATTGCATAGTTTGGCCCCTTGGCCTTCAAGCTAGACACTTCACGACTTTCTCTGTGTTTTCTAAAGTCTATTGAAAATAGACGGTAGTTTAGGCTCATGAAATCAACGGTGATTGGCGCTGTGCGCCTGGTAACGGCAATAGCAATTTTGGGCAGCATCTATTGGCAGGTCTCAGACCGACTTGCCCACAATGTTTTTCGACCAGAAGAATACTGGGCTTATTTCACAATCGAAACCAGCCTTTTGATGGGTGCCATGTTAGCGATTGGAGCTTGGTTTGCCTGGTTCAAAGACGGCGAAGAGCCTCGATGGTTTGAGGTTTCTCGGGTCTCCCTTGCCGCTGCCTACATCGTGGTCGCAGTGGTTTACAACGCCCTCCTTCGCGGTGAGCCCGATGATGCTCGAGACATAGCTGCCGGTTATGTGTGGCCAGTTGCTCCAAACGAAGTTCTGCACGTTTGGGCGCCGATTGTCGTTGCGATTGAGTTGTTACTCGTGAATCCAAAAGTTCGCCTCAAATTAGCTAGCGCTCTTTGGGCTGCGGCTTTTCCGGTTCTTTGGCTGGCGGGCAGCATTATTCGAGGCAATATCAACCACTGGTGGCCTTACTGGTTTATCAACCCAGACTTGTATGGCGTTGGCAGCATGCTTATGTATATCGCGGGCATAACGGTGGTCTTAATCGTTGCCGCTTTTGCGTTGCTTCTGCTTCGCCGGCTGCTAACTATTCGCCGATAAAGCCGACTACGTTCAAGATAAATACAAACATCATTGCACCCGCAATGCGATAGAACCACTTCATCTGAGGCCTTAGGTACCATCTGACGTCTCCCGGCAGTGGCGCTCGGCCAAATAGTTTGACAACCGAGATAAGCATGCTTGGCAGCGGTAACAGAACG
>JBEGPW010000099.1:0-6351 GCA_041181225.1 Actinomycetota bacterium
GCTCGCCAGCGCGAGTGAATCGGCTCAAGTCTTATGGTCACGGCGCGGGTTCTTGCTCTTGAGCTCAAAAGCACGACCGACTCTATAATCCCGAGCGCCGGTGATTCGGTATGAACGCGTGTGACTGAGAATTTGGGAACAAGTTTTGGAATTCCGGCTGCAGCGTCGGCGCGTGCTTTGATGATTTGGCGGGCTCGCAGTTTTTCGTAAACCTGGTCAGACACAATTGCTGCCAAGTGGTCGACCGGTCTAGCCCCAGAGATGACCTCGACAATCAGAGTGGCAATCGACGGCAGTAGTTCGTGCGGGTCAGGAAGCCTGTCGAGTTCAGCCTGAGTGATTGGCCGGCTGCCCTCATCAAAGAAATCAGCGCGAGCCCTGGCCGCAGAATTCTTCGCGGCGATAATCGCTTTGGATGGTTTTTGTGCTGAGTCCATTTGAGCCTCCCTGTGTTCCCCTTGAGCGTTGAAAGCTAACTTATTCGCGTTGTCTGAAAAAATGCTCCAAATCCTAAAACTGTGCATAACTTTTTTTCGAAGCTAAGAGGCGAAGCTAAGTTTCAACAAAGCCCAAATCAAAAAGGAGCCCATGTTGAAAAAGATTGAACCGATAAAACCCGAAACCAAATTTCGTAAACCGATTAGAACCAAGCGCAACTCCCTAATCGTTGCGGTAATAATAATCGTCGTTGGAGTGGCATCCATAAATTTCACAATCAAGTGGCTCAGCGGCACAACCGAATTCTTAGTGGCGTCAGAACCGGTTGCCGCCGGAGCCCAACTCAGCGACGTGCCGACCTCATTATTGTCGCTAAACCTTGGGGAGGCCGGCGACCACTACTTGAGTGGCAAAAACTCGCTCGATGGCTTGACTCTCAACCACGCGCTTGAGCCCGGCGACTTGATTCTTAAGAATGACCTCGACCAAACTGACCCCTCAAACGAGCGGCTTAGGGTGGTAGTCACCGCAAAAAATGCGCTGCCCAGCGGTCTTGTTGCTGGGCAGTTCGTTGATATTTGGGCAGCTGTGAATGACGGGGGAGGGCAGTTTGGCAGACCGAACCTAATCGCAAAAGCTGTGCAGGTTTTTGCCGTTCCAGCTGGCTCAGCACTTTTTGCTGACGCATCGGGCCGCCTAGAAATCTCGGTTTTCGACTCAGACATTGCACCAATCTTGTCTGCCGTGTTAAACGCTGACGCGATTTCAGTCGTCGCCCACGCAAGGTCTGAATAGAGATGCTGAGATTATTTGAATTGGATGAAGGGTTGCTCGAGCCCGAGTCGAGCGTTCCACCGGCGTCAGCAACGGCACCGTCCGAGCCGCCGGTCGCTCAACAACCTGCGCGTGCACCGGCCCAACCCGAGCTTGCACCCGCCCAACCCGAGCTTGCACCCGCCCAACCCGAACCGCGACCAATGGGTGGCCAGGTGGTTTTGCTCGGCGCTACCCCTGGTGCGCCAGGCGCAACATCCTTGGCAATAAATATCGCCTATGAGCTAGCCCAGGCCAAAAACAGGGTCTGCGTGATCGACTTTGATTTTCAATCGCCGAACCTCTTGGCGATGCTGGCGCAAGAGTCTATAACGGCCGGTCTAATGGGCGCGAAAAGACTTCTCGAGCAGAGACGACTGACCATTGATGAGCTGCAACGTTTGTTGGTGGTGCTCAACTTTGACGGACTAAAACTCTCAATTTTGCCGGGGCTCGGCACCCCTTCGCTGGCAAACGAGCCTTTTGCACTCAAATCAGCCCTCGATCTACTTGAAATTGCAAAGAGTGATTTCGACTACATCGTGATTGACGTCGGCGACCTCACCAAAAACCTATCGTTCAGCAAAAACCTTTTGAAACAGGTTGACTACAGCTTTTTGGTTTGCGCAGCTGACCCAATCGGCGTTCGTCGCTTTCTGGGTTTGCATAGGCTGCTGGGCAACGACACCGCGCTCGACTCAGCACAGTTGATCGTAAATCGCGTTCGCGAATCGGTGCTCGGACCAAACCCAAAACGCCAACTGGCCGAAACTCTGGAAAAGTTAGCCGGCGCTGAGGTTTGCTGTTTTGTTCCCAATGACTCGCTAGCTTTTGACCAGGCTTTGCTCGAGGGGCTTCCGATTCAACTAATCAGCAAAGCCTCGCCCGCCAAACACGCAATAGCGATGTTGGTCAGGCAAGGAATCTTGAACCAGCGCAGCAACTTAGATTGGCGGTTGGCGCGTCACGGCTAAACTCGAAGCAATGTCATCGATAAGCGAAATCGTCAAGCGCCACGGGCGAGCCAGCCAGCTCGATCTCGAGTGGATAAATCTTTTAGTTGCCGATTGGCAACTAATCGCCGACCTGGTGTTTGCCGATTTGGTGCTTTGGGTGCCCACCGCCGAAGGCGATTTTGTCGCAGTTTCGCACGCTAGACCATCAAGTGCCGCAACAGTTTTTTATCGGGACATCACCGGCGAGCTAGTCAGAAAACATTGGGCAACGGCGGTGAAAGAGGCTTTCAAAACCGGCAAGTTAGTGTCAAAGGGTTCAGCCGAAAGCTACCAATCAACTCTCACCGCCTTTAGTGCGATTCCCGTTAAGCGTCGCGTTTCCAAATCGAGTGATGCTGCCACTGAAGCGCCAATCGCAGTCATCACCCAGCACACCAACTTGGCCGAGGCCAAGGCTCCAAATAAGTTGCAGCTCAACTATTTGCACTGCGGCAAAGACCTTTTGCAAATGGTTGCCGATGGAGCCTACCCAGATTTCGGAAACTCGACCGGACCTAAACGCGGTGCTCCGCGCGCCAACGACGGCCTGCTCAGGCTCGATGTGAACGGCATCGTCACGTTTGCTAGCCCAAACGGACTTTCGGCATTTAATCGATTCGGTGCGGTTGGTGAGCTCGAGGGAGTGTCACTAATCAAAGCGACGACCCCGGTTCTAAAAGGCCAACTTAAGACTGACCAGAGCCTGCCGGTTTTGCTCAGCGGTCAAGCTGCCTGGCGCGCCGACCTCGAGTCTCGAAACCTGTCGCTTTCGGTCAGAGCGATTCCCCTTAAAGCGCACGGCGAGCGAATCGGCGCAATAGTGCTGTGTCGCGATGTAACCGAGCTTCGCAGTCAAGAGCGCGAACTCATAACTAAAGACGCCACGATTCGCGAGATTCACCACCGGGTTAAAAACAACTTGCAAACCGTGGCCAGTCTGCTGCGAATCCAATCACGACGAAGTGAATCTGAAGAGACTAAATCAGCTTTGGCTCAAGCCATGAGGCGAGTTAGTTCGATTGCCGTCGTGCACGACACTTTGGCAACCGGCCTCAACCAAGAAGTCAACTTTGATGAGGTCTTCGACCGCATTCTTCTGATGGTCAGCGAGCTTGCGTCGGCGCACGGCCAAAATGTCAAAACCATTATCGACGGCAAATTCGGAATGTTGCAGGCCGACCAGTCGACACCACTGGCGATGTCGCTAACCGAGCTCGTCACTAACGCCATTGAGCACGGTTTGGCCGACCGAAACGGTGTTGTGCACGTTACCGCCGAGCGCAGGCAAATGAAACTCGAGATTGTAGTGTCAGACAACGGCAAGGGAATCAAACCTGATCGCATCGGCGCTGGCCTTGGAACTCAAATCGTGAAAACGCTCATCGAAGGTGAGCTGCGCGGCAGCATCCACTGGTCTTCGCCAAAAGAAGGCGGCGCCAGAGTGGCAATCGCGATTCCGCTATAAAAGGTTTTGAAAAAAAGTTGCGGTTAGCTAGCGCGGCGGGCGCGGGCATACTTGCGCTTGAGTGACTTGCGCTCATCCTCGCTCAAACCGCCCCAAACGCCGGTGTCTTGGTTCTCTTTGATGGCATATTCGAGACAGTGGTTGGTGACGCCGCAATCGCGGCAAACGCTTTTAGCCTGCTCAATTTGTTCTACGGCCGGACCAGTGTTGCCAACAGGAAAGAAGAGCTCAGGGTCTTCAGTTAGGCAGCGGGCTTTATTTAGCCAGTCCATGTCCATATAGCAATATTCCTTTGTATTAAGGGGGCAGCAGCAGCGTTACTGCAGGGGTTTACAGCTAATCAAAAAGTGATTTTGCTCTACGCTAGAAATGCAGGCGAGCCAACTGTTTACTTACAAATATTTTCATAAGTTGGCCGATTTGGCAAGACCCAAAATGAGAGAACATGGCCGACAATAAAAGACCCCTCGCGCTAATAGTCGCCGTCATTTTGGTTTGGATTGAGGCTGCGGCCAGCTTCGTGTATGCGGCATTGCAAACCATAAACCTGATTTCTAGCCCAAGCGTAAAAGACGTCGGTGGGGCGGTTTCGGTGGTCATATTCTTCGTTCTTGTTGCGGCTTGGTTGTTTTTTAGCGCTAGCAAACTTATCGAGGGGCGTCGTTGGGCGAGGAATGCTGTTTTGTTTTGGCAGTTCATGCAGATCGCGGTTTCATCGGCGGCATTTGACGCGCACTTTGGCAATCTGCCGGTCGGTCTAGCCGGCGTGATTCCAGCAGTTTTGATTGTCGGCCTGCTCTTCACACCTAAGGTCATAAAACTGACCACGGATGAGACGCCGCCGGGCTCAGAGCCCGCGAAATAGGTCAGCTGGCCGTTTGGCCAAAGTTTCGGCTAGATGCCCAACTGTTTGCGCAGCATCGTCACGTGGCCCGTAGCCTTCACGTTATAAAGCGCGAGTGTAATCGTGCCGGCTTCGTCAACCACAAATGTTGAGCGCAAAACGCCCTGGTATTCACGGCCATACATCGACTTGGTGCCATAAGCGCCAAATGCTTTGTGCACCTCAAGCTCGGGGTCACTAAGCAGGTCGAAGTTGAGTGTCTGGTCGGTGTGAAACTTTAGAAGTTTTTTGGTGGCGTCTGGCGAGACACCCACGACGCTGTAACCGGCTTCTTTTAGCGGGTTTAGGTTGTCGTTGAAGTCGCAGGCCTCTTTGGTGCAACCAGGGGTTGAGGCGGCCGGATAGAAATAGACAATGACCTTCTTGCCCAAATAACTGCTCAGAGTGACTTTGGCATCGGCTTGGTTCAAAAGCTCAAAGGCAGGAGCCTTTTGGCCGGCTTCAAGCTTTGCAAGTTCGGTCATTTTTTGCCTTTCAGTTGGTTCACTATTGTGAGTCTAAACGCAAAAGGTGGTAAAGTTTTGTCTCGTTGCGATAATTTCGCAGCAAGCACCTCTAGCTCAATCGGCAGAGCAACTGACTCTTAATCAGTGGGTTCCGGGTTCAAGTCCCGGGGGGTGCACAATACAAAAAAAGACCCCTGACGGGGTCTTTTTTTGTGCGCCGAAACCTACTTGCCCTGGAACGCCTTCGTTATCTTTGAGACTGTCGCCGTGAGTTCGGCTGGTAGAACCCATACTTTGCTGGCTTGGCCGTTTGCGATTTCTGGAATCTTCTCGAGGTACTTGTAGGCGAGAACGGCGTCGGTTGCGTTTGAGCTGTTGACTGCATCGAACACGGTTTTGATTGCTTTCGCTTCACCTTCGGCTTTTAGAACGGTTGCGGCTGCGGCAGCCTCGGCTTCGAGAATCACGGCTTGGGCAGCACCTTCGGCGTTAAGAATTGCCGCCTGGCGAGCACCTTCGGCGGTGAGGATCTGCTTTTGCTTTTCACCTTCGGCGGTCAGAATTGCAGCTCGCTTTTCACGATCGGCTTTCATCTGAATTTCCATCGAGTTGACAACGTTTTCTGGTGGCACGATTGCTTTGAGCTCAACGCGGTTGATGCGCACGCCCCATTTGCCGGTGGCTTCGTCGAGGGTGCCGCGAAGTGCTCCGTTGATTGAGTCGCGCGAGGTCAGGGCTTTTTCGAGGTCCATTCCACCGACGATGTTTCTGAGGCTGGTAATCGTGAGTTGCTCGATTGCGATGATGAAGTTTTGAATTTCATAGATGGCGCTCTTTGGCTCGGTTACCTGAAAATAAACAACGGTGTCAACGTCGACCATAAGGTTGTCTTCGGTGATCACCTGTTGAGGCGGAAAAGTGTGAACGCGCTCACGCATGTCGACGCGACTGTTGACTTTTTCGATGACTGGAATCAAAAGGTTAAGGCCGGCTCCGAGAGTGCGGTTGTATTTTCCGAGTCGTTCAACAACGAGCGTGTATCCCTGCGGAACAATGCGAATCGACCGGAACACCAGAATGATTGCGATGATGACGATGATTGACGTTATTACTGCTTCGAACGGTGACATTTTGTTCCCCTTTAGCTTTGTGATGAAATCTTTAGACCGAAGTGCTTTGTTTCACGATTAGCGTCGCGCCATCAATGTCGATGATGTCAACGTTGTAGTTCGCGGCGATTTCGTCAGAGACCGATCTGGCCGACCATACTTCGCCACGGATTTTTACCAG
>JBEGPW010000100.1:0-5188 GCA_041181225.1 Actinomycetota bacterium
TCCCTTTCAAATGGATTTCTTATCGTTAACTCTGCTAAATCATTGCGCGCAAATCAAACTTGATTGCGAAATGTTGCGCAAACTTAACTCTTGCAAACGTGCGTTCTGCGCAACTCATTCAAAATCGCGTTTGATTCAGGTTGATCGGAACGATAATCATCTATTGGCGCGTCGCCAATCACGCCGCAGGTTTGGCAATAAAAGCAGAATTTCGCCCGCTCGCCTGCAATCGCAAGTTTGGCAACGAATAGGGTTTGGAGGGCTTGGTCGCTGACTCGAATGTGCCCGTTTGCCGCGAGAAAAGACTGTGCGGTGTCGGAAGCTTCTGTGTCGGTCGTTGCAGTCTCCGAGGCGAAGGCCGAAGCCTCAACAACTAGCCCGCAACTGCAAATGTTTGCGCTCTTAACGCCATCTGAACTTGAAGAGTAGGTGGTTTGGTGCGTGTGAATCTCTAAACGTTGCTCGCACCAAATTCCCGAGTATTGCCAGGTTAGGCGGCTCAACCACCATGAGCCGTAACCTCGGTTTCCGGCTTGCTTGCTGGTTTCGTTCGCAACGCTAAGGCGAGCGAAGTCGCGTTGCTTCTGGTAGGCCGCCGAAGTTTCCAGCGCCTCTAAAACCCCCTGGACGTAGCGAAACCCGTTTTGCAGAGTGATTATTTTCATGTCGTGCCCAATCTGGGGCAAGCCCCATCGGTTTGCCGTGGCGATTGCAACGGCCGCATCTTCACCTAGGGCACCTTCTTTGTGGGAGAGGTTGCCGGCCAGCAAGCTAGGGCTTTGCGCTGGCACTCGTGATGCAAAGAAAACTATACAGCTGTGTGGTGGCTTGGTGTCAAATATCTAGGATGAGCTGTCGTCGCCAACAGGTGGCTGAGCTAGCGAATAGAGGTTGGCTGGCTTGCCTGGCCGGCTTGCCGAGGAGTCTATTTGCATTGTCTTGCGAAGATAAGACTCTTCTTTCATCATCGTGCGTCTGAAAGCATCGCGGCTGACAATCTCACCGCGACAAACTTCTTGAAATTCTTGAAGGTCACTGATGCGAAACTCATCACCCAATGGGTTGATCGATAGGTAATTGAATGGGTCGAGTTTTGAAGCGAAGGCATGACGAAGCTCGCGCCACGAATAAAAAACCATATCATCGTGGTCGTTGGCAAGAATTCGCCCTGATGCGATTTCAGACGTTAGATGCTTTGCGTGAGGAATTCCCAGTTTGGTATTCGGCATAACTCGGTAGCCGAACCGCGAGACTCCGTCGTATTTCTCCAGACCTGCCTTGGCGTCAAAGTCTGCCATTACTGCCTGTGAGCTAACCAGCTCGAGGCCGACGCGGTCGCGGCCACCCAAATATTGTTTCAGGTCTTCGAAGTTCACCATTCCCCAGAACGGAAAAGATATTACTCGTTGGTCGTTGCCACGCTTCGGGTCATCAAAAGCTTTGAGAGCGCGCAACTTAGATTTCAAAGAGATTCCCAGGCGTTCGTGGGCTATGCGCCGGGCAGCGCGCTCGATTGATTCATCGGGCAAGATGGCGTCTCCCGGCAATATTCGATCACCTTCGCCTTGAAGGGTGACCACGAAAAGCGAAAGACCGGCCGAGTCACCAAGAAGTTCTGGCTCTGGTGAAATCAGCCCCAACCCCGATAGTTTTTGCAGGGTTGCATGCTCGACCACAGTGAAAATTACTACTTCTACTTCTAGTCTCATAAAAATGTCGTTGGCCACTGGCATACTCTCCTCAGATCCAAAGTTAGCACAGTTTTTATCCATTACTTTCGTAGTTTGGGCGAAATCGCACAAAGTGTGCTATAATAATAAAAACAGCGCGAAAACCCGAAAGGTTGCAGCGTTCTATCGGGGGGAGCCAATCATGAATCAACAACCAACAAATCCAGTGCAGAACTGGGTAGACGCACTTCGCAGCGGTCAAGCTGTCGAAGCAGTTGTCGAGGCGGGCAAGCTTGCCGCCAATCAGAAAATAGTTTCACAAGTTTCAGAGGCAACAATCGCAGGGGGATCGATTGTGGCCGGGGGGTCTGAAAACCGGGCAGCGCAGGCAACGGGGGTTGCTGCGCTGCCCGACCTACACGTTGGTCGCGGCATGCGCTACGGAAACCTAACCTGGTTTCCGGTTTTCACTAACGCGCCAGTTGGGCAGAGAAGTTATGTCACGGTCGCGTCGGCCGCAAAAGTCGGAGTCGTTGAGAACTCGACGCCGAGCGTTGGTCACCTTCAGGTGCGAAACGACGGCAACGAGGCAGTTCTTCTTTTTGAGGGTGCCTTACTTGAGGGTGGCTGGCAACATCGTGCACTGACCCACACTGTTTGGGTTGCGGCCAAGACAACTGCCGAGATTCCGGTGGTTTGTGTTGAGGCAGGGCGCTGGAATGGCGTGAGCACTCAAAACTTTGGTAACAAGACCGCACCTGCGAGAGTTCGTCGCGCCATGCGAGGCATCAAACTTGACGCGCATGGAACAGCAACCCAGTCACGCGCTGATCAAAACGATGTCTGGAACGAAGTCAACACCTTCGCAACGAAGACTTCGAAGCTAAGGCCAACTCAATCCCTGGTCGAGATGGCTGATGAGATTCAGCAAGATATTGCGCAACTTGGCTTGCAAGCACCCACGGCAATTTTTGGTCAGCGAGGAGTGCTCGTGGCTGTTGCCGGCAAGCCTCTCGCGCTCGAAGTATTCGATCACCCAGACACTTTGGCCGAGAGACTTGAGAGCATCCTTGACGCTTATTTGCCTGAATCAATGGCGTTGCCTTATTCAACGTGTCGGTCTCAGTTGGCCCGTGATTTTGCCGCGCGGGTTGAAGCTCTCGGAGCTCAGCCAACTGAAAATGCCGGCCGACTGCGCAACAAACCAGACAAATATGTTGCCAGCGAGGTCGTGCTAAACGATCAAGGGCAGTTTTTGCACCTTGCCACGCTAAACCCCGCACACGAGTTGGTGTTGGCCGCATAACGGCTGTGCCGGTGTGCCCGGATTTTGTGTAACACGCACTTCTTTGGTTGACAGCACCAAGCCTCATCAAAACTTGGTCTTCATCCACACCTAATTTATGAAACTTTGAACCGCAGAGGTAGAACCTTTGCACCCTAACCTTAGAAGGATTTTATGAACAACATCAAAATCGAGTACCAGCAAATCAAAGCTGACTCACCAGCATCAATCGGCCTGATGGTCGAGCTCAACGCTCCAGAAGCCCCACTAAACAACATGATTGCACGACCGGCTAGAGGAATCGTTTTTGTTGTAGACCGCTCTGGGTCGATGGGTGGAGGACGTCTTGAAGTCGTCAAGTCAACCATCCTCGACATTCTCGGGCAGCTTGACAAGAACGACTTTCTTTCCATTGTTACTTTTGACACTCTGGCACGGGTAGAACTACCGCTAACTCGCATCGGCGCGGCCGACCTGCCTGATGTTCGCAAAACCATTTCGCAACTAAACACCGGCGGGCGCACAAACCTGGAGCGTGGTTATCGAATTGGCCTAGCTGAGGCGGCAAGTGCTCCTAGTGGTGTTGAAGTCACGCTGGTCTTGCTGTCTGACGGGCGCGCTAACGATGGAATCACCGACTCAACTTCGCTTGCCCAACTTGCTGCCGGGGCTACCGAGCACTTTATTACAACGTCAACGCTTGGCGTAGGCGCTTCTTATGATGAGCGTTTGCTTCTAGAAATGTCTAACACCGGCAAGGGAAACCACTTTGCGGCGGTCGATTTTGCCGAAGCGGCCCTGGGTTTGAAAACCGAAATCAGCGACTTGCTTACTCGCACAGTCTCTGGTCTAAATGTGACGATTAGGACCGAAGGCGCTTTAGTGAACCAGGGTCGAATTCGTACTCCACAATATGTTCACAAAACTGTTCGCCTTGAACCTGGAGCAGTTCGTTTTGACCTAGGTGCGATGGGCAGCCTTGAAGAGCGAAACTTCGTGACCGAAGTGGCAGTGGGGTCGCTAGGCGTCGCGTTTCTGCCTACTGCTGGAACCATCTTTGTTGCGGTGGAGTATCTCGACGAAACCACCGGTCAAAACATGAAACTAGAAAAGTCATTCGAGATCGCGTTGATAGAGGCCGACGCCTGGGTCGAACCAGCTCGCGACGAAGACATCGTCATGGAACTTGCGAACTTGCGCTCTAACAACTTAAAGGAGCAGGCAGTTGAGCTAGCCCGACAGGGGCGCATCGATGAAGCGCATGGAATTCTCAACGAGGCCGGCGTTGGACTAGAGGCTCTGGCAGAGAGCATGAGCGACATGAGCCCGCGAAACAGGCTGCGTGCCGAGCGATATCGACGCGAACTTTCTGAGCTAGCAAGCATGGATGGTGAAATGTTTATCAAGCGCAGCACTGAGAGCCACAAGCGCGGCATGAACTCAAAGATCGACCCTCGCCAGACCAGCGACCACGTAAACAACGACGAACAGGGGGCCTAAATATATGTGGATTTTCACTGAAAAAGGATTTCTGTCGGTAGTTCGCAAACCACGGCCAGGCGAAGAGAGCACCTTAATGGTGCGATCCCGTCGTTATGACGCGCTAGCGCCGTTGGCCGCGTCGGCTAGCCGCCCAATCATTCGCACACCAGATGCCGACTACCCATATCGGGTAATTGTCGAAGACTCAATTTTTGGCGCCTTCATGGCATCACAGATCGAGGCCATCGATTATTCAAACTTCAAGTCGAGGGTTTCAAGGCTCAGCTATAGCTACGAGCACGCCTTGCACGAAATTTGGGCAGTCATGCGAATGCAAGAAGATGACACCTCGCGCATTTGGTTTGACGAACCGCTTGACAAAACTCGAGAGGTTTTGGCCGTTGAATACCTAGCTTTTTCGACCGAAGACGACAGCCTTGAGAGCATTCAAGGCGAATGCTTCTTTGAAGACCTTGAAGGCCTGCGATCGCACCTCGGGCAATATGACGAGTGGCGATTCAAGCCTCTGTATGAGCTGCCACCGTCGCTGGTTTCATAGTTAGCCGTCGCAAATGAAAAATGGTCGCACCTCCTATAGGTGCGACCATTTTTCATTTCTTGCGATAAAAACTATGGCTTGCCGGCAGCGATAGCCGCCTTGGCGCCGGTCACTTTGCCTGAGCCGTTGTAAGAGTAGTAGCGAATGTAGTCAACCGACATTTTTGATGAGGTCAAAGTTGGGTCGATTGGT
>JBEGPW010000101.1:0-8654 GCA_041181225.1 Actinomycetota bacterium
CGCGACCGCCAGGTTGTTGTGGCGCGAAATGCCAACATCAAGCTGGGATTCAGCTTCTTTATGCTCAAAGCCTGGAGCGCAGGCGCTCACCCCGTTGTAATGGACACCGACGGTTATGTGCGCTGGGTAGGCACAGCGGGCAATGGCCAGCAGGGCAGCGCTTTTGTTGGCAAGAACTTCTATTTAGGCGACGGCAACAAACTGCAACGTATGGGCCTTGACGGCAACGTGACAACTCTTAACAACTTGAGCTCGCTTGGGCTGGGCAACTATCACCACAACATCGACCCGGGTCGCGACGGCCTATTGCTAGAGCTAAACAGCCCCAACAATGTTGAGAGCGACATTGTTGAGGTGAACCTGCAGGGCAAAGTTTTGCAACGCTTTAACCTGGCCACCATTGTTGCCAACGCCATGAGCGCCGGTGGCGACAACCCGAGCGGTTTCGTCAAAGCCGACACCAACACTGACTGGCTTCACAATAATTCGGCTGCCTATTGGAAAGCCAAAAATCAGCTGGTTGTAAGTGGTCGCGAAGATTTTGTCATGGGAATCGACTATGACACCCACGTTTTGCGCTGGATTCTCGGCGACCCGACCAAGCTTTGGCACCAATACGCCTCGCTCGCAGCATATGCGCTCACCGTTCCGGCAGGCGGGCACTACCCTATCGGCCAACACGCGGTGTCGATCACCAGCGGTGGCCAGTTGATGCTCTTTGACAACGGATACGCCAGCAGCGTGCAAACGCCAGCCGGCGCCTCGCGAGACGTGAGCCAACCCCGCCGTTACGTGCTCGATTTGGCCAACCGCACAGCAACCGAAACGTGGGCCTTCGCTCACAGCCCGGCAATAAATAGCCCAATCTGCTCGAGCATTTATCAGTCGGGCTCAAGCTATTTGATTGACTATGCGAGCGAAAACTGGGGCAACGTTCGCCTAGTCGGCATCGACGGAGGCAACAACATCGCGTTTGAATACCTGCTCGCAGGCGCGAGTTGGGAACGCGGCTGGAACGCCCTGCCGATTCACATCGAAGCGCTCACCTATAAATAGAAGCTAGGCCGTCTCTGGTGAGAGGTGCTCGTGCACCGCGAGCCAAGCGCCGTCGATGAGCGCGAAAACTATCGTTTCGCGCTCGAGCACGGTGCTGACCTCGCCGCCGAATTCGATTGACGATTCGACGTTGTGACTAAAGACGGCTGCGTCGGCCCCGATCAGTTGAACCAGCTGATTCGTCGACTTGCAGCCGTGCACCTTGAAGCCGTCTTCGGATTCCCACTTGGCCCAAAGAACCTCATAGGCGGCGCGTGAGTCAAGACGTTCGGAATGCGTGTAAAACATGAAGGTGGCGTCGGGCGCAAAGCCGGCAAAGTAGGCCGCGGTGTTGTGCGCACCAAAATCGGCCACGATTTTGGCTGCCGCAGCCAAGACTGCTTCAACCTGAGAGGCCGCAGGGTCACCAGCGAAACTTGAGTTGCTCACAGTTAGGCCTTTTTAGCCGCAGCCGAAGCTTTGGCCATAGTTGTGATTAGGTCATAAGCCAGGTGGCAGGCAGCCAAAGCTGTGATTTGGGCGTGGTCGTAAGGCGGCGAGACCTCAACGATGTCGGCACCAAGCAGGTTAGTTTTGTCGAGCGCGCGAATCACCCTCAGCAACTCACGACTGCTCAAACCCCCGGCCTCAGGGGTGCCTGTGCCAGGAGCAAAGGCGGGGTCCATCACGTCTACGTCAATCGACACATAAACCGGTTTGCCCGCCACACGCTTAAGCATCTTGGCAATAATCGCTTCTGTGCCGATGTCGTCAAAGTCGTCGCTACGAATAATCTGAAAACCAAAAGTAGCGTCATCGGTCAGATCTTGCTTTGAATAAAGTGGACCGCGAATGCCAACGTGCAAACAAGACTCAAGGTCGAGCAGGCCTTCTTCGGCGGCTCGTCGAAACGGTGTGCCGTGGGTGTATGGCGCTCCATAGTAGGTGTCCCAGGTGTCAAGGTGAGCATCAAAATGAATCACCGCAATCGGGCCAAACTTTTTGTGAAGCGCGCGCAGAATCGGCAGTGCAATGGTGTGGTCGCCGCCAAGGCTCATGGGCTTGGCACCAAAGTTGAGCACCTCGGTCACGCCCGACTCAATGGTCTCGAGCGTCTCGAGAATGTCGTAGGTGTTGAGGTTTAGGTCGCCCGCGTCAACCACTTGAGCAAGCTCAAACGGTGAGGCATCTTGAGCCTGGTTGTATGGCCGAAGCAAGCGCGAAGCCTCACGAATGTGACTAGGGCCAAAACGTGCGCCCGAGCGGTAGCTTGCCCCTGCGTCAAACGGCATGCCAATCACGGCAATATCGGCGCGAGTGACTTCGTCGATGCGAGGCAAACGAGCAAAGGTTGGTGCCCCGGCGAACCGGGGCACCTGCGAAGCATCAACTTGACCAAGAGTTTCACCCGTGATGATGCGTGGAGTTGGCTTTGTCATGTTGATGCTTACCTTTGTCGAGTTTGAAACAGGGTGTTACTTTAGAGCCTAAATTACCGACCTGAACGTGCAGCGGCAGCCTTAGCTGCAGCTGAGCCAGCGTTGTGAGCAACCTCTGGGGTTGAACCCTTGCGCGATGGCACTAGGCGCGGGCCTTTAGGGCCAAACACATAGTCAGGCTCTGGCCAAATGAACAGTGACAAAAGATAAAGCACTGCTGCTGTTCCGATGGCAGTGACCAAGCTGAGGTCAACACCGCCAGCAACCGCGTTGAACGGGCCTTCGATAACCGGTGGGTAATAAGCGAAGCTCAGACCAACGGTCGCAGCAATCAACCAGCTGCCAAGAGCGCGCCAGTTAACACCCGAGTTGAACCAATACTTGCCGCCGATTTGACCACGGTTGAACACCTGTAGGTCACCTGCGTCATAGTAGCCGCGGCGAACGAAGTATCCAATAGCCATAATGACCATCCAAGGAGTAGTTGTTACAACAATCGCACCAATGAACGCGTTGACCGCACCCAAAAGGTCAAAAGCCAACCGGCCCACAAGAATAAACACAAACGCCAGAGCACCAATCAAAATGGTTGCGCGAACACGTGATAGCTGAGGGAACACCGAAGCAAAGTCAAGGCCGGTGCCATAGAGCGAGGTGGTTCCGGTTGAAAGGCCACCGATAAACGCAACGACGATCAACAAGATTGCATACCAAAGCGGCGAAGCCTGAATCAGACCGACCACATAGTCGCTGTTGGTGATCAGCGTTGCGGTTGCAAGACCGAACACAAACGGAATCAAAGTTGCAAGCTGAGCGCCAAGAGTTGCGAGCATCAGCTTTGAGTTAGGAGTGTCGCGAGGAATGTAACGTGACCAGTCACCCAAGAACGCTCCGAACGAAATCGGGTTGCTCATTACAACCAAAGCAGCGAGGATGAACGTCGGCCAGAAGTCAACCAAGAGGTAGGCGTCAGGTGTGCCGGCATAGCTCGGGTCAAAGACGCCCCAGAACGCGACAACCGCTAGCAACATCAAGACCGAGTTGAAAATCACGGCGACCTTGTTGACCAACAGCATGAACTGGTAGCCAAACACAACAACCACGATCACGATGAAACCGATCACGGCATAGATGATGCTTGAAACCAGTGGGCTCTTTTCGATTCCGAACATGCGCGTCATTGCCCCCACAATCGCGTCACCTGAAACCCAAACCGAGATCGAATAAAACGCGATCGCGGTGAGCAGGCTCAGGAACGAGCCAACCACACGGCCGCGAACACCTAGAAGTGCGCCAGAACTAACTGCGTTGTTAGTGCCGGTGCGTGGGCCAAAGATGCCCATTGGCATCAAGAACAGGGTGCCAACCAGCAAACCAAGAACCGTTGCCGCTAGCGCCTGCCAAAACGAAAGGCCAAAGAAAATCGGAAAAGTTCCCAAGAGAACGGTTGCAAAAGTGTTTGCTCCGCCGAACTGGATTCTAAAAAGGTCAAAGGGTCTTGAGGTGCGGTCGGCATCAGGAATGATGTCAACACTGAACTGCTCTACTTCGGTTACTTTTGGCTTGGCGTTTAGCGCCACGCGACTTGTTTCACTCATGAAGGTTCCAATCAAATGGGAATAATGGGGGTAGCTTCAACGCACTGACTTCGACTTTGAAGTTATTCGATTCTAAACCTTCAGTGTTTAGTCTCACGCGACAAATGGCTTCGAAGTGTCTGCCGTTGTGCAACAGTTATCACATGAAAATCACCAAAATCGTCGACCTTTCGCACCCGGTTGATGCCTCGACTCAGGTTTATCCTGGCGACCCGGTCGTGCGTTTCGAACCGCACAGCACTGTTGCGCGCGATGGCTTCAACCTGCTGACCGTTCACATGGGTTCGCAGTCGGGCACTCACGTTGACGCGCCCTACCACTTTGACGACGATACCGAGCGAATCGACGAGGTTCCTCTCGGCCATTTCATCGGCCGCGGCATAATCGTTGATTTGCAGGGCATCGCACCTCGCACGCCCATCACCTGGGATTTGATTTCGGCGCAGGCTGCCAACGCCGGCGCCGGCGACATCGTGATTTTTCACACCGGTTTCAGCCGTTTGTGGCAGAGCGTCGAATATTTTGACAACCCATTTTTAACATCGGATGCCTGCCAGCACCTGCTCGATCAGGGAGTGCGAACTTTTGGCGTGGACTTCTTGAACATCGACGAAACCCCCGACGCAACCCACCCCGGCGGTGACTTCGACAGCCACCACCTGATTGCCAAGGCCGGCGGAATCATCTGTGAGAACCTCACGAATTTGGCTGAGATTGACTTCGACGAACCACTGATTAGCATCTTGCCCATCAAGTTCACCGGGGCCGATGGCGCGCCGGTGCGGGCGGTGGCTCTGCAGCTCAGCTAGGTCGAGGCGCCGACTCCCCCGAGTCGACACCTCGATTTCCCCGCCACGTTTTCAGACCTCAGTCTCTCGCGGCACCCCGAGCCCCGTTAAACTTCGCGCGTGCTCTTTCACGCCTTGCGTTGTCTATTCGCAACATCCTACCCTTTGGGTGTTAAGTGCAGGTAAATTAGAGCCATGCCCACCCAAACAAGCGCCGAATGGCTCGCGAGCCAACTCGAGGTTTGCGGTCTTGGCACGCTCACGCGCTTGGCTGAGGTCTCTGGAATCAACAAGGGCACTCTGAGCAAATACTTTAGTGGCCAACAGCGCCCGTCGATTGACGTGATTGGGCCGCTCTGCATCGCCCTTCAGGTTTCGCCCGAAACGCTTCTTCGGGCACTTAAGGCTCTCTAGGTTTTTGGGCCTTAGCCTTTTGCCCTAATCAACACGTAATCATCCTTTGGCTCGAAGTCGCGCGCGAGCTCGTCGTCGCTTATGAGTGTGACGGCCTCTTCGACATGGTGGCTGAATCCCTGTGCAGTTAGCGCCTCAACAATGTGATCAGAAGTGTGGTCTATGCCAATGTGAAGGCGCAGGTCGCCCGTTTCAAGCTGTTCAACGCCAACCGCGTCGCGTTCGTTATACATCGCTATTTCAACCATTTGAAATCCCCCCAAGAAAATGTTGCTCTTTCACAACAAGCCTACAACTCGCACCGCGATTTGTATTTGAAGCCTAACTCTCGAAAACTACCATCCAGTTTCGACATTCTTGCTTTTTGGTTCTAGGTGAATCTCGATTCGGTAGCCGAGCGCGGCAGCAACGGCAAAGAACGTTTTCACCGAAATCAAAGTGTCGCCGTTTTCGAGTGCATAAATCGTGCGGGGTGAGACTCTCACCATCAGGGCTAGCTGTTTCTGGGTGATGCGACGACTTCTGCGGCGAAACGTGATGGTTTCAGCTATCAAGTTGAAATTTGAAAGGCGCAAATAAATATCCTCTGGGCGATGTTTCGACTTTTCGCAACATCTTGCGGCTCGACCGGCAATATCTTGCGAAATCGCGATTTAACGATAATTCGATTAATGTTTCGGCCTCCAGACTAGGCACGCGAGGCGAGTCAAGTGCGGTGTTTTGCACAGGTGCCGGGCTCGAGACGGCGGGCGGCGGCGGGCTGGCCGGGCAGCGCGTGCCAGACCGGGCGGCGGCGGGCTGGCCAGCGGCGCGCGAACCCCTAGTTGAGACCGAGAGTCTCGAGCGCGTGCGCGACCGCAGCCGCCGAAGCCTTGAACTTGAGCTTCTCTTCGGCGTTCATCGGCACCTCGATAACGCGTTCGATGCCGCCGGCACCCAAGACGGTCGGCACCGACAGGGCCACGCCAGAGACGCCGTGGTAATCGTGAAGCACTGAGCTCACAGGCAAGATGACCTTTTGGTCTTGCAGAATAGCCTCGACGATGCGAGCACCCGACAAACCGATGGCATAGTTCGTGGCACCCTTGCCTTCGATGACCTTGTAGGCGGCATTCTTGACATCCGAGGCGATTTGTTCGAGTTCGCCGGCTGAGAGCGGCGGTTGATCGACGGGTGTGAAGTCGGCTAGCGGCACAGGGCCGATGCGGCACTGCGACCAGAGCGCAAACTCGCTGTCGCCGTGCTCGCCGATGATCATGGCGTGAACGCTCGAGGTGGCAACGCCCACGCGCTCGGCCAGCAACCAGCGCAGGCGAGAAGAGTCGAGCACCGTTCCCGAAGAAAAAACTCGTGAGGCGGGCAGCCCGCTGAACTTGAGAGCCGCAGTTGCGAGCACATCGCAAGGGTTGGTGACCAACATAAAGATTGCGTGCGGCGCTAGTTTGACGAGCTTAGGCAACATCTCGCGCAAAATCTCAACGTTCACCGCCGCAAGGTCAAGGCGCGATTGCCCCGGCTGTTGTTTAGCGCCGGCTGTAATAACCACCACGTCGCTGTCGCGCACAACCTCAATGTCTGCCCCGCCTGCAACCCGGCTGCTGCCGGTGAACTGCGTACCGTGCGCGAGGTCAAGCACCTCAGCTTCAACCTTTGCGGCGTTGGTGTCATAAAGCACGATCTCGCGCGCACTCTTGCGAATCAGAGCTGCATAAGCGAGTGAGGTGCCTACAGCCCCCGCACCAATAATGGCCAACTTGCTGTTGCTGCGCTCATAAGTGTTCATGTGCTCAGGCTAACAAGAAGCCTGCCGACAGATCACTGAGGGCAAGCTTGCTTGATGCCATTGTTGAGTCTGATGCAACGCAAGTGATACTATACTTTCAAGTTAAAGGGGTAAGTATGAGTCCAAGTGACAACATCATTCAACAATTTTTTGACAGCTACCTAACAATCCTCGTGACAGTCGCCATTGTTAATATCGTCATTCAGCTTGTGATTGGCCATCTTGTTGCCAAGGCGGCGCGAATGAAGAACCGAAGTTATGCTTCGTTCTACTGGCTAACACTCATTCTGGGCTGGCAGTCGACGGCATTGATAGTAGCGATTCTTCCATTCAACTTGGATGACCCTCGGCACCCAATTAACAAATCAAGAGCCACCTTTATCCAGCAATCGCCGGTAATTGACATTCTTGCTCAAAAGGCAAGCAGCGAGGCCTAGGAGGCACTGTGCAGGCTTGTTCACGTTGCGGCAAACAAGTAGGGGTCTTGGGGGAACTTCACCAATGTCTCGAATCCTTTGGACAAACCGGGAACCCTTATTCCAATCGACCATTGGTGACAGGAAAACTAGTATTCGGGCTCGTAACCACTCTCGTAATTGCGGGTGCAGTCATAGCCGCCAGCGTTGTGCTATTTGCGCAGACGCTAACTGGGTCAAACGCACCAGATTCGTACACTGGTGACCAATCAAGCATCGAATCAGAGGCCGACAGCGGATTGCCTTTGAATTTGAATGATAAGCAAACCAGTCAAGGTTTTGAATACGCGGATGATTTCAACACTGCCTGGCGTTGGTGGACCCCATCTGAAAAAGAAAAAATGAAATGCACTGGCCCCAGCACATGCGCCTTTGCCAAAGTCATCGCACTAAACAATTGTTCAAAGATTCGAGCTACCGGGCACGTAACTCTGAGCGACGACTTGAACGCAGAAAGCGCGTCTTCAGCATCTGGCTGGGTTGGCGGCTCAAAAAGTAAGAGCCACTTGAAAGCTGGCAAATCTGGGTGGCTCGAGCTAGATGCAGTCAAACCGTTTTCGGACGGCAACTCAATGTGGTTCTCTCTGGACAGCCTGGTTTGCACTGTCAGGTAAAAAATGTTTATGCAAAAAACCCGCAAACCTCGGCGTGAGGTCTGCGGGTTTTCGTTTGTGAAACTTGGGCGGCTACTTGGTGCGCTTGCGCTTTTCGCGCACACGCATGCCGATTTCGATTGGGGTGCCTTCGAAGCCGTAGGTTTCGCGCAGGCGACGCGCGATGAAGCGGCGGTAGCCTGGGTCGAGGAACCCGGTTGTGAACAGCACGAACTTTGGTGGTCGGCTTGAGGCTTGGGTTGCAAAGAGGATGCGCGGTTGCTTGCCGCCGCGCACTGGGTGTGGGGTTTGCATGGTGAGTTCTTGAATGAACGCGTTGAGCTTGCCGGTTTGAATGCGGGTGTCCCAAGACGCCAACGCGATTTCAAGCGCAGGAACGAGCTTTTCGAGGTGACGGCCAGTCTTAGCTGAGATGTTCACACGAGGTGCCCAGTCAACGTGAGCGAGGTCTTGTTCGATCTCTTTTTCGAGCCAGCGACGGCGTTCGTCGTCGAGTTCATCCCACTT
>JBEGPW010000102.1:0-9898 GCA_041181225.1 Actinomycetota bacterium
TCCACGCCGGCCCGCCAAACAAAGACAACCAGTTGTTCGGCGGCAGTTCTCCCGCTGCGCCGCGGCCGGGTTTGAAGTGATAAAAATCGCGGTTTTCGCCAGCCAGCGCAGCCTGAAACCAGCCGTGTTGATCGCTGGTGTGGTTCGGAACCAGGTCAATCAAAACTTTGAGCCCCAAACCGTGCGCCTCGGCGAGCATTTCGTCAAAGTCAGCCAGAGTGCCAAAAAGCGGGTCAACATCGCAATAGTCGCTCACGTCATAACCGGCGTCTTTTTGCGGCGACCGATAGAACGGCGAAAGCCAAACCGCGTCGATGCCAAGTGCTGCCAGTGAGCCCAAACGAGAGGTTATGCCAGCCAAGTCGCCCATGCCATCGCCATTGCCATCAGCAAAAGAGCGCGGGTATACCTGATAAATTACGCCAGAGCGCCACCACTCGTTGCCGGCTTTGGCCTCGTGGCTCGGCGACGAAGTTACGTCAAAAGGTGTCGCGGCTTTGAACTCAGTCATGCCTTCAATATTGGCGCAACGAAACTATGGCTTTAACCACACAGTTTGGTTCTGCTCAAGAATGTCAGCTACCCAAAGGTCGTGTTGGCTGGTAGCCAAAATTTCACCGGCAGGCAGAGCTAATGCGTCGGGGCCAAAGTTGGTGACCACCAGAACGCCGTTGTTGCGATATGCCAAAACGCTCGAGCTGGTGAGGGCCTCATCCCAGCTAAATTCACCAGCGCCAAGGTTGTTCTCTTTGCGAACGGCGATTAGGCGTTTATAGAGCTCGAGGGTCGACCCCGCAACACCGCGCTGAACATCGCGCGCATAGCGGTGATAACTCTCGGGCTGAGGCAACCAGCCGAGACCGGTCGAGCTAAAGCCGTTCGAGTCGTTGACGTTTGATTCCCAGGGCAGCGGAACACGGCAACCGTCTCGACCAACGCGCTCACCCTTGGTTCTGAAATAGGTCGGGTCTTCGCGAAACTTGCCGTCGAGAGTGGTGTGTTCGGGCAGGCCGAGTTCTTCTCCCTGATAGATGTAGGCCGAACCAGGCAGGCCGAGCATGAAAGCGGTTGCGGCTTGAGCCTTGCGCAAACCGAGAGCTTCATCTGGCTGCGGGTAATCGGGGCCGATGCCATCGCCTTGTTTTGGAACCTTGCCGTGGTCGTAGCCATAGCGGGTGGCGTGCCTAACCTGGTCGTGGTTTGAAAGCACCCAGGTCGAGCCAGCGCCAACTGAGCCAAACTCAACGAGCGACTCGGTAACGATTTTCTTTAGCGCAGCCGATTCAAACTTGGTCTCTAGGTAGTCAAAGTTGAAAGTCTGGTGGTATTCATCTGGGCGCACCCAAAGCTTTAGACGGTTGAGCGGGCTGACAGAAGCTTCGGCGCAAAGCGCGCGGTCTTGATACTCGTCAGTCACAGCTCTAAAACGACGGATGAAATCGTGCACGCCGGGTTGCACCCAATATGGGGTGCGTTCTTCGGCTTCAGCTTGGGTGATGCCGATGTGAGGGGTTGGTTTACCGTTTTTGTCTACCTCTTTGTGATCTGGCAAACCGACCCGTTTGACCATGCCGTGGGCAACGTCGATTCTGAAACCGGCTACTCCTTTGTCGAGCCAGAAGCGCAAGATGTTTTCGAACTCTTCGGCAACCACGGGGTTATTCCAATCGAGGTCGGGCTGAGTTGAGTCAAAGAGGTGAAGAAACCACTGCTCAGGTTTGCCGTCGGGCCCGGTCAAACGGGTCCAGGCTGGGCCACCAAAAATGCTGTTCCAGTTATTTGGCGGCAGCTCGCCGTTCTTGCCTTTGCCCTCGCGAAAAATGTAATACTCACGCTCTGGGCTGCCGGGGCCGGCAGCTACCGCAGCTTTGAACCATTCGTGCTGGTCGCTCGTGTGGTTTGGCACGAGGTCGACGATGATTTTGATTCCGAGCTGCGTTGCGCGCGCAATCAAAGCATCCAAGTCTTCGTTGGTGCCAAACAGCGGGTCAATCTTGCGGTAGTCACTCACGTCGTATCCCGCATCTTTTTGAGGCGATTCGAAGAACGGCGAGAACCAAATCGCATCGATGCCAAGCTCGGCCAATGAGTCGAGTCGACTGGTCACACCGATTAGGTCGCCCATGCCGTCGCCGTTGCCGTCAGCAAAGCTGCGCGGGTAAATCTGATAGATAACTGCTGTTCGCCACCACTTGGCATCTGAGATGCGGGCGTGCAGAATTTCTTGGGATTTGATTGTGTCGGGCATTCAATTAACTTATGGCTTTTGCCAGCGAATTTTTGTGCGTTTTGCAATATTTTCATGCAACCGCTTGCAGGTTTTTAGCAAATTCCAATAAAACAAAGGGCTGTTTTTAACCGTGATAATACCGTTATAGAAATCACCCTTTTCAACTTGACCAACCTAGAGCCGAAGGTATTTTCTAGGTATTGACTTGTATTGACTTGATTGCAAGTCCTTCATCGTTTACGTATTTCGAAAGGTTACAAATGAAGATCAGCAAACGCAGCATTGCAGCTGTAGTTGCAGGTGCTGTAGTCGCCTCGATGCTTGCCGTCGGCACCCCTGCCAACGCAAGCGCGACGACGATTACCATCTGGGCAGACACCGGCGCAAAAGCCGTTGTTCAAGACCTCCTACAGAAGTGGGGTTCCGACAACGGAATCACAATCAACTTGGTCGGTAAAGACTTCGGTAAGGTCCGCGACATTCTCAAGACCGCCGTTAACAACGGTAACGGTCCAGACATCTTGGCCGCTGCTCCTCACGACTGGGCAGGTAACCTCGTGAACTCAGGCGTTCTAAAGCCAGTTTCACTTTCACCGGCCGTCAAGAAGGGTCTCGAGAGTTCTTCACTCTCAGCCTTCACCATCAACTCAAACGGCAGCAACAAGCTCTATGGTGCGCCAGGCTGGGTTGAGAACACTGGTTTCTTCAGAAACATCAAGCTTGCAAAGAGCAAACCAGCCACTTGGGCCTCAATCAAAAATGGTGAACTTGGCGTAGCTTATGCAAACCCATACATCATGTATCCAGTTCAGACCGGCTTCGGTGCTCCTGTTTTCAAATCGAGCAGCGGCGTTTGGAACTCGACCTTGGGCATGGATGGCGCAAACGGTGGAGCATATGCAAAGTTCTTGAAAGACCGCGGAACTGCTTACTTCAGCAAGAATGGCGCAAACCTAGTTTGTGACTTCTTGAAAGGCAAGATTAAGTACTTCGTTGGCGGCCCTTGGGACATGTCAAAGATCACCAACGGAACCACTGGTTGCACCAAGGGCTTCAAGTACGGCACCGACTATGTCATTGAGGCCTTCCCTAACGGCCCTAAGGGCAAGTCAACCCCGTTCATCGGTGTTCGTGGTTACTTCGTGACCAAGCAGGTTGACGCCGACAGAAACACTGTTGCTGTGACCAAGTTGATGAACTTCGTTGCAGGTCCAGTTGCTGGCGCTTACTACTTCAAGAAGTACTCAGTTCGCCCAGCAAACGTTACTGCTGCTAAGACCATTTCTTCGGTTCCTTTCCAGGCTGGCTTTGCCAAGGCTGGCGTGGGTGCCATGCCGATGCCAAACATTCCAGCAATGGACAAGGTTTGGGGCGACTGGGGCACCATCGAAGGCAAGATCCTGTCAGGAAACTCAGCTGATGCTGCTGCTGACTGGCAGACCACTATGGACAAGATTGCACTGTCAATCAAGTAACAAAAAGATCTAGACAAAAACAAGTTGCGGAGCTCTAAGAAATTTGGAGCTCCGCAACTTATTGTCACGATATTTTGCAACACACCGGCCAGATCTTTTGGCTGATGAAGAATCAACACTAAGGACCCTCGAATGGCAAAAAAAGTAACCGAAACGCCGATGACAATTCCGATGTCAAAAGAAAAACAAAAAAGCATAAAAAGTCTTTACAGCGGCGGCGTGCCGAGCCTTCGAGGCACAATCATCAAGATCATCACTCTCGCCCTTGTCGACGCCGTCGCTCTTTCGGTTGCCTTTGTTCTTTTGGAACAGGCTCAGTGGGTCTCGCTAGCTGTGATGCTGGCGGTCGTAGTAATCATCAACTGGATCTACCTGCGCCCAGGGGGTCTGCCAGGCAAGTACCTTGCCCCGGGCGTTCTCTTCTTGCTCGCCTTTCAGGTGTATGTGCTCTTCTTGAGCACGACAACAGCATTTACAAACTTCGGTAGTGCCAACAACGGTGACTTTTCGCAGGCGCTCTCAGCCATCGTCGACTCCAACAACGAACCATCTGAAATCGACCCGTATTACGACGTTCAGGTTGTCAAGAGCGATGGCAGTGGCAATTACGCACTGTTGCTAACTCAAGCTGACGTTCTGTATGACCCGGCTGACCCTAACTCGGCCCAGCCGAATGTTTTTCTCGGTGGTCCGAAAGACAATCTTCACAAGCTCAACGTCGGAGAATACACACTTAGCACCACTCCAAATGAAATCACAGCATCTGGCCAGTACGATGCGATTGCGGCAACCGGATTCTCGCTGGTCAAAGATCCGACTAAGCTCTCAGACGCCGAACAGGCCAAGCTCAGTAACTTTCACATTTTGCTTGATCCCCAAAAGCGTTTTGGCCAGTTCATCATGGCAAACGACCTTCAGAATGCTCAAACCTATAACCTCACAATGGTCTGGGATGAAAAAGCTCAGACTCTGACTCGTGCCACTGACCAGGCCGTTTTCAAGCCGGGTAGCGATGGTTTCTTTCACGTCGACGGAGACATTAAGAAAGAGGCAATCGACATCGGCTGGCAGGTTGACGTTGGCATCAATAACTTCGTCAGAATCTTTACCGACCCAGAACTTCTGAAGCCACTCGGTCGTGTGATGACCTGGACTTTCATTTTCGCGGTCTCCTCGGTGCTGAGCACTTTCGTGCTTGGCCTGGCAATCGCGTTACTGTTTGACTACGAAAAGCTGCGTGGAAAAAAGCTTTACCGCTCGTTCATGATTTTGCCTTACGCGTTCCCTGGGTTCTTGTCGGCATACGTTTGGCGCGGTCTTTTCAACACGGATCACGGTTTCGTAAACACGACGGTTCTCGGCGGGTTGCAAATTACCCGACATTTGGCGGGTGGCGATGTCACCACCATGATTCCTTGGCTTGATGACCCTAACTGGGCCAAGCTCGCGGTTCTGGTGGTAAACCTCTGGATGGGATTCCCATACATGTTCCTAATCACGACTGGCGCACTCCAGGCGATTCCAGCCGAGCTCACAGAGTCAGCCACCATCGATGGCGCAAGTCCATGGCAGTCTTTCCGACTAATCAAACTTCCTTTGCTGCTGGTTTCAATCGCACCGTTGATGATTGCATCGTTCGCTTATAACTTCAACAACTTCGGCTTGATATATCTGCTCACGGGCGGTGGGCCGAGCCTGCCAGAAGAGACCGCTGCAAGATATGACGCCGGCGGCACAGATATTTTGATTACCTTTGTATACAAGATTGCGTTCTCGGCAGGTAGGGGTCGCGACTATGGCATGGCAAGTGCATTCTCAATCTTGATCTTTATCGTGGTCGGCACCCTGTCGCTCATTAGCTTCCGCCGCACCAAGGCACTAGAGGAGATGGCTTAAACATCATGACTTCAACATCTGACTATTCACAGATTCCAACCAGTCGTGCTACGACGCCTCTTCGCTGGTTTTTGAGCACCGGCTGGAGACACGTCATTGGTGCGTTTTTGATTGTCTACGCAGTCTTTCCGATTGTTTACATTCTCTCGACTTCGATGATTGGTTCTGCCGACATTGAAAACACAAGCGCTTTGTTCTCGTCAATCACATTTGACAACTATTGGGCTCTGCTCGACTTCAGTGGCGAGACAATGATGAGAGTTACCTCTGATGCGGGTGCAACCGGCATGGTTTATGCAGATAACCCATTTGACCTTTGGTATGTAAACACCATCGTCATCGGAATCACGACCTCGATTGGTTCGGTTTTCTTGAGCGCGTTGGCAGCTTATGCGTTCTCACGCCTTCGCTTTAGGGGTCGCCGCGGTGGCCTGTTGAGCCTGATGCTGATTCAGATGTACCCATCGCTTCTCGGCCTAGTAGGTATCTACACGATCCTTTCAGCGGTTGGTCGTGTGTTCCCGGTTCTCGGCCTTGACAGCTCACTTGGTTTGATCATGGTCTATATGGGAGGCTCACTCGGTGCCGGCACCTATTTGATGTATGGCTTCTTCAACACGATTCCGAAAGAAATCGATGAGGCTGCCAAGATCGACGGCGCAACCCACACCCAGATTTACTACGGCATCATCATGCCGTTGGTTGCACCAATCTTGGCTGTGAACGTTTTGCTGAGCTACATCGGCACAACCAGTGACTTTGTTTTGGCATCGATTGTGTTGACCAAACCAGAGAGCCAGACGCTAGCAGTCGGCCTGCAATCGTTCATTGCTGACCCGTATTCAAAGAACTGGTCGCTGTTCACCGCTGGTGCGGTGCTCGCCGCTATTCCAATCATGGGCTTGTTCCTTTACCTTCAGAAGCACATCATTTCTGGGCTTACCGGCGGAGCGGTGAAGGGTTAATGTCAAACCTTAAAAACCTGCCACTCGAGCTTCGTCCGCACCACGACGGCTCGGCATACTACGTTTCAAACCCCGCACCAAAGCTTCTCGAGAAAGTGAAGGTTCGCCTTCGCGTTCACGAAGCGATTGGCGAGGTTTCAAGCGTGATTGTTCGCTTCAGCGAGAGCGGCGAGGCTTTTCCTACGGCTCCGGCTAAGGTCGTTGCACAGGGTGACGGATGGTCGGTGTATGAACAGACCATCACCATGCACAACCCAAAGATGAACTATCGCTTTGCGATTAACTTGAAGTCGGGCGAAGTGGTTTGGGTTAATACCCTCGGCCTACACAGCTTGAGCCAGCCCGACATCAACGACTTCAGAATCAACACATTCTCGTCGGCCCCGGCGTGGTCTGCCGGCAGTGTGATGTATCAGATCTTTCCCGACCGATTTGCTCGTTCAAGCGCGGCCGACAAACACAAGCTGCCTTCGTGGGCAATTTCAGCAGATTGGAGCGACGAGGTTATCGGCAATGGCCCGGGAACTTCAGAGCAGTTCTTTGGCGGCGACCTTTGGGGTGTAATCGATCACCTAGATCACCTAAAAAAACTTGGTGTGACTCTGATTTATCTGACCCCGATTTTTCCGGGTGAGAGCAATCACCGCTACGACGCGAGTTCGTTCGCTCAGGTTGACCCGCTTCTGGGCGGCAACAAGGCGCTCAGCGCTCTGATTGCCGAGGCCCACAAACGCGGTTTCAAGATTATTGGTGACCTAACCTCAAACCACTCTGGCATCGGTCACGAATGGTTCAAGGCGGCTCACAACAATCCTGGCGCGCCAGAATCTGACTTCTACTACTTTGGCAAAGGCAATAAAGAATACGACTCTTGGTTTGGCGTGCCGTCGCTGCCGAAGTTCAACTGGAAGTCTCAAGAACTTCGCAAGCGCTTTATTGAGGGTAAAACCTCTGTGGTTGCAAAATGGCTCAAGGCTCCCTTTGGCTTTGACGGATGGCGCATCGACGTGGCCAACATGACCGGGCGCATTCGCGAAGAAGACATGTATGCCGAGGTTGCTCAAATCGTTCGAAAGACGATGGTTTCGGTCAACCCAGACACCGTAATGCTCGGTGAATACACCGGTGACGCTGCCTATGAAGTTCAAGGCGACGGCTGGCAGGGTGCGATGACCTATTCAAACTTCACTAAACCGGTTTGGCGCTGGTTTCACAACACGAAGGCCGTTGGCGAGGGCAAGGGTTCAGCCACACCTGGTTTCATGGGCCCAGATGGAAAAGTTCTTGGCACTGGCCGCGACCTCGTAGACAGCTACAACATGTTTATTGCTGGGTTCCCTTGGCACGTTCGCTTGAACAACATGAACCCGCTCGACACTCACGATATTCCACGCTTCAAGACCTTCGCCATCGAAGGCGCACAGAAAGTCGCCGCCGGCCTTCAGTTCTCTTTCCCTGGCATTCCAGTTATTTGGGCCGGAGACGAGTTTGGGCTAGATGGATTTAACGGCGAGACCAGTCGCACTCCAATCCCTTGGAACGACGAGCGACCAACTGACCGGTCGATGATTGAGGTTTATGCCAATCTGGCTAAACTTCGTCGCGAGAATCCGGCTTTAGTTGATGGCGGCATGCGTTGGTTGGTTGCAGACGACGAAGCAATCGTTTATGTTCGTGAACACAAAAAGCAGACCGTCTTAGTTTTAGCCACTCGCAAAAAAATCAAAGACCTAAAACTCAGCTCTGAGGCGGTTTCTGATTTCGCAAATGCCGAACTGATCTATGGCGACGCCGTTCTGAATGTCGGCAAAAAGAACGCCCACCTCACCGCTGGCAAGCTTAGCTTTAGCGTCTGGCGTTTGCCAGCGTCAAAGCATTAGTGCTAAAGTTTTCAGGTTGCTGTTTTGACGACAGTCGCGAAAACGCCCCGATAGCTCAGTGGTAGAGCACTTCCATGGTAAGGAAGGGGTCGACAGTTCAATCCTGTCTCGGGGCTCTGGTAGGCCATTGCGATTCGGTCAACCATGCTGCTTTACCTGACGGTTAGGCGAACGCGGCGGGGTAGCTCAGTTGGTTAGAGCACACGGCTCATAATCGTGGTGTCGCGGGTTCGATTCCCGCCTCCGCTACAAAGTGTTTTCGAGTTTATTACTCGTGAAAGAAGGCTCGGTTTCGATCTTTATCGGGGCCGGGTCTTCTATTTTTTGGGTTTTTTGCAGCGCTGTGAGCCTAATTTTTAGTGCGAAAACCCCCTTCTGAATCAAACAAAATCTTTCGGTTTCTTCGAAAAAAGAAATTTGCCCAATAAATGGCGAATTCGCTGAGCCCCGACACATCAAGGGTGTAAACGCTTGCGAAAAATCGCCCTTTTAACCGTTACCAAACCGTGTCTTTTTTTCTGCCCTAAACCCTACTTTTCTTGCCCGTTCCATAAGTAGGTTTGTAATTGCTTGCGGAATGATATCGGGATTCCGTTAGGTTCATCTATCACTACGGAGGACAAATGTTCAACACTAAGCACCGTGTTGCAAAGCTAGGAACCTTTCTGGCCGTTGCATCACTCGGCTTGGCTGGTTTGACTGGTATTTCATCAGCGGCAGCCGACACAACGACAACTTTCAAGATCCACCTTGACTCGATTGCACCGCAATCGCAGGGCTGGAACCTCTGGTACTGGAACGCTGGCGCTGGTGCCAGCGACGCAGCCACCTCACCAAACTTTGACCAAGAAGACGGCTACGGCGTTTACACCGAGTTCTCTGTAACTGACGCCGACCCAATCGGCTCGTTTTCGGGTTTCCCGCGCTCTACCGAAGACTGGGGAACCGCTCAAAAGCCTTTTGGCGATGGCAATAACGGAGACTTCAACGATGTAGTCGACGGCGAACTAAACGAGTACTGGTGTACCATTGCAACCCACGCCTGTACCAAGACCGCTCCTGCTAAGCAGTTTGAAGTTCGTGTTCACGTGAACAAACTTCTCGCTGACACTCAGGCCGCTTGGGACGTATACACCTTCGCAGCTGACGACAGCATCGTAGCTCTTCCTGAAACTCCTGGTTTCACAGGCAAGGACTCTGTTGATGGAACTGAAACCGGCTCGTACTCGAGCTTCAAGATCACTCCAACCGACCCTGCTGTTGCACCACACGCAACATTGAACAGCGGCGCTGGTCCGATCTTGACTAACGGCATCGGCATCATCGTTCGCGGAGAGCGCGGCAACTGGGGCACCAAGAAGACCGGTGACACAGCTGTTAACTTCAACGCAAACAACGTCGGTGAAATCTGGTGTGAGGTTGTAGATGTTGCAACTCTCGGCTGTTCTTCAA
>JBEGPW010000103.1:0-21548 GCA_041181225.1 Actinomycetota bacterium
GCTCGAGATTTGGGTGCACCGCGCGTTATTGTGCCTTTTGACTCTTTCGCAGAGGCCGAGCTCATTTCAGGAATCAACGTCGTGGGGGTCGCGTCTTTGAAACATGCTGTGGCTGTGCTCAACAATCAAGCGGCGAGTTTTGAAAGACCTGAACTGGTCTTGCCACAGATTCCTTCGATTCCTTTTCATCAGGGTCCTGACATCTCAGATGTTAAAGGGCAAGACTTTGCCGTTCAAGCGCTAATTATTGCGGCCGCTGGCGGTCACCACATGTTGATGGTCGGTAGTCCAGGCGCCGGCAAAACTATGCTCGCCGAACGCTTGCCCGGGTTATTGCCTGACCTAGAAATTGAAGCTGCACTGCAGTCGGCTGCGGTTGCATCAATCGTCGGTAGGTCGGTTTTTGATGCGCAGAGCAACAAGCTCGACCTTCGGCCAAAGTTCGAGGCCCCGCACCACAGTTCTTCAATGGCAGCAATCGTCGGTGGAGGGCTCAAGACCCCTCGACCAGGCTCAATCTCGCTCGCTCACAATGGCGTTTTGTTTCTCGATGAAGCGCCCGAGTTTCAAACTCCGGTTCTTGACGCACTTCGCCAACCACTTGAGAGCGGCGAGATTCGCCTTCACCGGTCGGCAGGCACGGCCGTTTTTCCGGCCCGGTTTCAACTGGTGTTAGCGGCCAACCCCTGCGCTTGCGGCAAGGCTTTTGCGCCACACGGTTGCCAGTGCTCTGCAATGTCTAGGGCCAAGTACAGTCAGAAGCTTAGCGGCCCATTGCTCGATCGAATCGACATCAGGCTTGTCATTCAGCCGGTTTCGGCCCTTAGCCTTCAACTCATCGAAGACTCAAACGCTAAGTCGCCGATGACCTCTGCTGAAGCACGCTCAAAAATTGTGTCGGCAAGGCTTGCGGCGCAACAACGGCTAGCCGAGACGCCATGGGACTCCAACTCGCAGGTGCCGGCGAACTATCTTCGGGGGAGGCTTCGGTTGCCAAAACAGGTGACGTCATCGGTCGACCTTGCACTAACGAGAGGCCGCATCAGCATGAGAGGCTATGACCGATGCCTAAGACTGGCGTGGACCATCGCCGACCTAGCCGGCAACGATTCACCAAACTCTAACGACATGGCCCTTGCCGTGGCCCTGCGAGGTCACGACGTTCCTCTCGGCGGTGCCATTTGAGCTCAGACTCTCGATTGTTGGCCTCGCTAAATCTGAACGAAAAGGTGTTGTCTCACCCCTCGCTGGCCCGCGCTGAAAATCAATTGGACCTTTTTTGTTCGGTTGCGTGGAGCCACATTACTGAACCAGGCGACGAGTTTGCTGGGCTTCTAAGAACAGCCCTTGGCCCAGCCGAAGCGCTTGCGCTTTTGGTGTCGGGTGCCAGTCAAGACATCTGGTTGAATCGCATCTCTGAAGCAGGTTTCTTGGATGCCGCAACTGAGAGGTTTGGTAACGCAGCGGATACACTTCGGGATTCGCTAGCTAGGTGGCGCCAGAGACTTTCGCTGGCGACGGTCCTAGCGTCTTTAGACGAGGCCACGCGATTAGACATTCACCTGGTTTCACCCAACACTGAAAATTGGCCCGATCAGCTGTCGGTTCTTGAGTTTGCAAGCCCAGCCCTGTTGTGGGTTAGAGGCCACACCGAAACTCTCAAGGGCAGCGAAAAAAGTTGGGCGGTCGTTGGCTGTCGAACCCCAACGAGCTACGGTCAAGACGTTACGCACGCTCTGGTTCAAGGCCTCGCAGACTCCGAGCTAGCAATTGTCTCGGGAGGAGCCTTTGGTATTGACGCAATCGCACATCACGCGGCACTGATTTGCCAAACCCCAACCATTGCGGTGATGGCTGGCGGGGTAGACCGGTTGTATCCGAGAACAAACGAAAATCTTCTCAACAAAATAATTTCAAACGGTGCGGTGTTAAGCGAGGTTGCGCTTGGAGTTGCTCCTACCAAATGGCGCTTCTTGCAGCGCAACCGAATTATCGCAGCACTTGGGGGAGGCACCGTTGTAGTTGAAGCCGGGTATCGATCTGGCGCAATAAATACTGCAAACCATGCGATTTCAATGCTCAAGCCGGTTGCGGCCGTTCCTGGTTCGGTGCTCTCGTCTAGATCGGCGGGCTGCAACCGTCTGATTTCAGAAGGCCACGCACAACTTGTCACCAGCGCAGCAGATTTGCTTTCGATTTATCCGGGGACCCCCGCTTTGGAGGTATTCGCGTTTGACACAATGGCACCACTTGAAACTCGAACCTATGATTCAATCGGGTTTCGGGCGGCGACGATCGAGCAGATCTGCCAAGACGCCGGGTTGACGCTTTCTGAGGCGACACAGGCCATCGCTTCGCTTTTGACGCAAAGAAAAGTGTTTCAGCGCGGTGCAAGTTACCTGCGAGCCTAGGCTAGAAACATGCGGGTTCAGTTGATAAGCCTCTTGGGTGAATACCTGAGTGAGCTTGCCTTGGCCAAAGGTTACTCGCCCAACACGGTGAAATCTTACTCAGCCGACTTGCGGGGGTTCATAAACTTTCAAGCAGCCGAAAACGGTGCAGTTGGGCGAGACGAACCTGAGGCCCGCGACCTGACGATTGAGAACCTGCGCAACTATCTGTGGTTTGTAACGAAAGATTCCGCGGCCAAGTCAACCGTTGCGCGCAAGGCTACGGCCCTCAGAATGTTCACCGCATGGTGTTACAAAAACAAAATCACAGACTCGGATGCGGGCCTGCGGCTCAAGTCACCGAAACTAGACCGACCTTTGCCGGCGGTTGTCTCGGCAGACGCTATGCGGCAGTTGTTCGAATGGATGAATCATTCCGCAACCGCAGACAACCCGGCCGGCATTCGTGACTTGCTGGTCTTCGAACTGCTTTACTCAACTGGGGCTCGAGTCAGTGAACTTGCCGGCCTCAACCTCGGTAGCATCGACCACCAGCGCCAACTCGTTAGCATCGTCGGCAAGGGCGATAAGCAGCGCATGGTGCCTTTCGGCAGGCCAGCGAGCGAAGCGCTTGAACTTTGGCTGCAACAGGGGCGCCCGCAGTTTTCTAATGAGCAGAGCGCCGACGCCCTGTTGCTCACTGCCAAAGGAAAGCGCCTTGGTGTGCGCCAGATTTTTGATTTGGTAGCTAAAAATCTGGCAGCTTTGCCGCTCGCTGGGGCCAGTGCAAAACTCGGGCCTCACGCCCTGCGCCACAGTTTTGCGACCCACCTGCTCGACGGCGGCGCAGACTTGCGCTCGGTGCAAGAGTTACTCGGCCACGCGAATCTCGCAACCACCCAAATTTACACTCACGTCAGCGTTGAGCGATTGCGTTCAAGCTATCAAACTGCTCACCCACGCGCGTGAGTGTCTGTTAGAAACGCTAAGGGCTAGCCGACTGCGCCGACTGCGACCAAATGGCTCGGCGCGTAACCACCCAGAAAAACCAACGGTGTCAAATAGATAAACCCGCGAGGGTATTCACCCGAAAAACGTCTTGCCGATAGATGCAAGCAAACCACGTCGCAGTGTCTGTCGGCCCCGACGCAAACGATTCCCACGATTTGCCCTGCAACTACAGCTTCGCCTTCAACAACAGTCGGGCAGACCGGTTCGACCTCGGCAACGACACCGCCATCCAGATCGATTGAAAGCAACGACCTCCCCGCTACGGCGCCTGAAAACCGCACGACCCCGGCTGCGGGTGCTAGAACTTCTTCGCCATCGAAACTTTCAAAGTCGACGCCCCTGTGCCCAGCTGAATAGTCGCCGTTGGGCGAATAGAAATCTCTAAATATTCCCCGCTCAATAACCGGATACTCCCAAACGATGGTCGGGGGAGCCTCGGTTTCGGTAGGTAAGCCCCACGACACTCGGCTCGGCTCGATGTTCATCCAAACGATTGAAGCCACGCCAAAGCCGATAGCAAGTAATAGGCGCCGCTGCTGAAACCACATGGGTAAATGCTCGCGGCGAATGGCCTGCTTTAACGTTGTCGGCTATCAAGTGGTGCACAAAACACTTAAGCTACGAGACACTCATAATTCATGGCTCAATGCCCGTCATGGGCTAGTAAAAGCGACACTAACCTTGCTAAACTTGTCTCAGCGGTTCAAGCTGCGAAATCCCAAATTTATTTGAGCTTTCTAAACTTGCGCCGACTTCGCGTGTTGACCAAAACGACCAACTATTCAGTCTGATTCTCAAGATTCAGCAGAAGGCGTTCAACACCAGGTGTCTCAGCCAACCGGCTGCTGACAACAACTGAGAGTGTGAAAACACTAAAAAGGAGCACGACTATGCCAGTCGTAACCATCCGCCAGCTGCTAGACAGCGGCGTTCACTTCGGCCACCAGACCCGCCGTTGGAACCCAAAGATGCGTCGTTTCATTCTGACCGACCGCTCGGGAATCTACATCATCGACCTACAGAAGTCGCTCAAGCTAATTGACGACGCCTATGAGTTCGTAAAAGAGACTGTTGCCCACGGTGGCAGCATCCTGTTTGTTGGAACCAAGAAGCAGGCTCAAGAAGCTATCGCTGAGCAGGCACTTCGCGTTGGCCAGCCATACATCAACCAGCGCTGGTTGGGTGGTCTTTTGACCAACTTCAACACCGTTCAGAAGCGCCTTTCGCGCTTGAAAGAACTTGAAGTCATGGACTTCGCTAACGCACACAAGACCACAAACCTCACCAAGAAGGAACTTTTGATTCTTCGCCGTGAGAAAGACAAGCTTGAGAAGACTCTCGGTGGTATTCGCAACGTAACCAAGACTCCATCAGCGATTTGGGTTGTCGACACCAACAAAGAGCACCTTGCAATCACAGAGGCAAAGAAGCTGGGCATTCCAGTTATCGCAATTCTCGACACCAACTGTGACCCAGATGAAGTGACGATTGGTATTCCAGGAAACGACGACGCGATTCGTTCAGTGGCATTGCTAACCCGCGTTATTGCAGATGCTGTCGCCGAGGGCCTAATCGCCCGCCACGCCAAGCCAGAAGAGGCCGTTGAGCCTTTGGCCGAGTGGGAACGCGAGCTTCTAGAGCAGGGCAACGCAGCCGCAGCAGCCGCAGTCGAGGCAGCTCCAGCAGTCGAGGCAGCTCCCGCAGTCGAGGCAGCTCCAGCAGTCGAAGAAGCCCCAGTCGTTGAGGCTGAACCAGCCGCAGAGACCCCAGTCGTTGAGGCTGAACCAGCCGCAGAGACCCCAGTTGTTGAGGCAGCCCCAGCCGTTGAGGCTGAACCAGCCGCAGAGACCCCAGCTGAGGCACCAGCCGCAGCTGTTGAAGAAACCCCAGCAGCAACCGAGGCTCCAGCCGAAGGTGCAGCAGAAGAGGACGCAAAGTAAATGGCAAACTACACAGCAGCCGATGTAAAAGCCCTGCGCGAGCGCAGTGGCGCCGGAATGATGGACTGCAAGGGAGCACTTGACGAAGCCGATGGCAACGTTGACAAAGCACTTGAGTTTCTTCGTCTAAAGGGTCTAAAAGGCGTTACCAAGCGTGAGGGTCGCACCACCAGCAATGGTTTGGTCGTTTCTCGCGTAAACGGTGGCACCGGCACAATGATCGAGCTTGCTTGCGAGACCGACTTTGTCGCAAAAGCTGACAAGTTTGTTTCATTGGCTGAGAAGATTGCCGACGCAATTGTCGCTGCTGGCGCAGAAACCCTTGAAGCAGCTCTTGCAGCTGACTTTGGAGGCAAGACTGTCGCTGACGCAATCAATGACGAAGCCGCAATCATGGGCGAGAAGGTTGAACTTCGCCGCATCGCAGTTCTAAAGGATGCCGGTGTTGACGCTTATCTTCACCGCACCAGCAAAGACCTGCCTCCGCAGGTTGGCGTTTTGGTTGCTTTCTCGGGTGCTGACGCCGAGACCGCACACGATGTAGCAGTTCACATCGCAGCGTTCTCACCGAGCGTTCTAAACCGCGATGAAATCTCAGCCGATGTCGTTGCCACCGAGCGTCGCATCGCCGAAGAGACCGCTCGCAACGAAGGCAAGCCAGAAGGCGCGCTTCCAAAAATCGTTGAAGGCCGCGTAAACGGATTCTTCAAAGAGAACGTTTTGCTTGAACAAGACTTTGCAAAAGACAACAAGTTGTCGGTTGCTAAAGTTCTTGAGAACGCTGGCATTCAGGTTTCTGCATTCGTGCGATTCCGCGTCGGAGCCTAATAACTCTAAAAAACTTCAAAGGCTCGGTTGTTTTGCAAATGCAAGATGACCGAGCCTTTTTTGTTGCTTCGCTAAAATAGAAAAAGTAAAACTTGAAACCGCAAACGATAGAGGGAGCCACCTTGTCTGAAACTAAACCTCGCAGAGTTTTATTAAAACTCTCGGGTGAAGCATTTGGTGGCGGAACTCTTGGCGTGAACCCAGATATCGTTGCCGGCATAGCGAAGCAAATTGCTGAGGGCGCAAAACACACCGAAGTGGCAATCGTTGTTGGTGGAGGTAACTTCTTTAGGGGAGCCGAACTTTCACAACGCGGAATGGACCGCTCACGCGCTGACTACATGGGAATGTTGGGCACCGTCATGAACGCACTCGCCCTGCAAGACTTTCTCGAGCAGGCCGGCGTTAGCACTCGTGTTCAGTCAGCCATCTCGATGGCACAGGTTACTGAGCCCTATGTTCCGCTGCGTGCGATTCGTCACCTCGAAAAAGGTCGAGTCGTGATTTTCGGTGCCGGCGCTGGTCTGCCGTATTTCTCAACTGACACGGTTGCCGCCCAACGTGCTCTCGAGATTCGCGCCGACGAGGTTCTAGTTGCCAAAAACGGCGTCGATGGCGTCTATAGCGCAGATCCAAGAAAAGATCCGTCGGCAGTGAAGTTAGACAAAATCAGTTATCAAGAAGCGCTGATTCGCGGGCTCAAAGTCGTTGACGCAACCGCATTTAGCCTTTGCATGGACAACCAGATGCCGATGAGAGTTTTCGGAATGGACGGCGGCAACATCGCATCAGCCATTCAAGGCGCTCAAATTGGCACTTTGGTTACCGCTTAGTTTTAGTACTCAATAGATTTGAAACAGGAGAAACGATGATCAGCGAAATTCTGGCGACTGCCACCGACAAGATGAACAAAGCCGTTGAGGCAGCCAAGGATGACTTTGCAACGGTGCGAACCGGGCGAGCCAACCCGCAGCTCTTTCAAAAGCTACTTGTCGACTATTACGGCACACCGACTCCGATTGGTCAGCTGGGTGCGATTCAGAACCCAGAGGCTCGCACAATCGTGATCACGCCTTATGACAAAGGTGCTCTCGCGGGCATCGAGAAGGCTATTCGAGACATGCCAAACCTCGGTGCAAACCCGACCAACGACGGAACTCTGGTTAGAGTTTCGCTTCCGGAGTTGACTGAAGAGCGCCGCAGGGAATACGTCAAGTTGGTAAAGACGAAGGCCGAGGATCACCGAGTTTCAGTGCGAAACGTTCGCCGCAAGGCCAAAGACGAGTTTGATGCTTTGAAAAAAGATGGCCTTGCCGGTGACGACGATCTTGCTCGCGCCGATAAAGAGCTTGAGGCGCTAACCAAGACTTATGTCGACCAAATCGATGAAGCTTTGAAGCGCAAAGAAGCCGAACTTCTAGAGGTTTAATTTGACTTCAGCCAGTCAACCCCAGGGTCGCAGTCTTAAAGCGTCGGTTATCGTCGGCGTTGTACTCGGTGCTGTCTTTTTGCTTAGCATTCTGGTTGTTCAGTGGTTGATGATTGTGCTTACCGCTGTAGCCGCTGCGGCAGGCGCCTTTGAGCTTGCTACTGCCCTGAGAATCAAGGGATGGCGAGTGCCTCGCCTGCCAGTGACGCTAGGTTCGGTCGCCATCATGCCGGCCGCCTATTTTGCCGGCGAATTGGGCCAGTGGATTGCTGCTTTTGGAATCGTTTTGGCTCTCGTGATTTGGCGAAGTTTTGAGATCTTGCTTCAGCCTCGCGTTGTCGAACGCACTTTTCGACACGCCCTTCGCGACTTTGCAGCTTCGGCTTTTGTAGTAATTTATTTGCCACTGACCACCAGTTTTGTGATGCTGCTGTTGAGGCGCTCAGACAATGGAACCGGATGGGTGGTTGCCGTGATTACCACGGTCTGCATGATTGACACGTTCGGATATTTGCTGGGTAGGGTTTTTGGCAAACACAAGATGGCTCCTGGGGTCAGCCCTAAAAAGACCCTCGAGGGCCTGTTAGCGTCGATTCTCGCCGGCACAGCGTCATCTATTTTGTTCAATGTTTTTGTGTTGCACCAGGAGTGGTGGTTCAGTCTGGTCTTTGCGGCTGCGCTGCTGCTCGCCGCTGTTTTCGGTGATCTGGCCGAGTCACTGATCAAGCGCGATTTGGGCGTGAAAGACATGAGCTCTTGGCTGCCTGGTCACGGCGGTGTCATGGATCGCTTAGACAGCATTTTGCCCGCTGCCCTGGTGGCATATCTTTTGATCGAAATTGTTTCTCGCTAAACCGTTGCTTATTTCACTCTTATTGAGAGACTAAGACTGTGCCTTATAGTTTTCCGCGAGCCAGCAGCCGTGAACACGGTTATGCTCCCGACCAAGTTGATGAGTTCGTAGCTCAAGCCAGACGCCAGTTTGAAGACAAATCCCAGAGGGTTGTTTCTTCGGCTTTGCTTCGAAGCGCTGAGTTTCCTTTGGTGCGCGGCGGTTACGAGATCACGGCCGTCGACTTTGCTCTAGACCGACTTGAAGACACCTTCGCTCAACAAGAGCTTGCCAGCGAGCTTGAGTCTTCTGGCCGATTTGCCATCGAAGATAGTCTTGCAAAATACGTCGAAACGCTTCAGCTGAGAATCGACCGCCCCAGAAGTAAACGTTTTTCTCGAACTACTTGGCCTTTGCGCGGTTATTCGCGTAAACAGGTTGATTCCTTTTGCGAGAGTCTTGAAAGGTACTTGTTTTCGGGTTCCGCTTTGACTGCGAGCGACATTCGTAAGCTGGTTTTTCAATCTAAACGGGGTGGGTATGAAGAGCAAAAGGTCGATGCGTTCATTGCGAGAGCCATTGAAGTTATTCAGTTGCGGCAAGCTCTCAAAGTTGAGCCTGAATAGGGCTGGTTTTACTTCGACCGCTCTGGTCGTCGCGCTTCTTGTTTCGATTGTGCCGCAGCAGCCGGGGGTGGCTTCTGAGCTCGAAACATCTGCGAGCCTGCGATTTACCCCAACCCAACAGCTGGCTAAATCACGTCCTTTGGCCGCTACGGTTCTAGCCAGTCTAAAAGTTAAGGGCCGTGCGCCAAAGACCGGTTACGCTCGCGAGAAGTTCAGCTCTGGTTGGGCAAACATCTCAACCTGTTCCAGTGGCGGCGTGGTTGACGCTCGAAACTACATTTTGGTGCGAGACCTAACCCGCAAAACCTTTCGTGACGGCCCGGGTTGCGTAGTAGCCAGTGGTCTACTCAAAGACCCCTACACTGGCGCTAGCATCCGCTTTGTCAAAGGTCTTGTGACATCGTTGGCCGTGCAAATCGATCACATCGTTGCGGTCAGCGACGCGTGGCAAAAAGGTGCTCAAAAGCTTTCGAGCTCAAAACGGTTCGCGTTCTATAACGATCCCAATAATTTAATTGCTGTGGATGGCCCGACCAATCAGGCAAAGAGCGATTCTGATGCTGCTAGCTGGTTGCCTCCGCAGAAGTCGATTAGGTGCTGGTATGTTTCGCAGCAGATTTTGGTGAAGTCCCGATATCAACTTTGGGTAACAGCAGCCGAGCGGGATGCCATGGCAAGAGTGCTTAGCGGTTGCCCTAAATATCGGCTTGCTAGCCCTCAAATAACGCTGAATTTTGTTCAAAAAAGGTAAAATTGTCCTTTAGCGACGCCAAACGATTGAGGTGAAAGTTGGGCAGACACGAAGCAGACCGCAAACGCGTTGGCAGCAACTTTGCCCCGCGCAAACTTCGTCAACCTCGAGCCGAAAAAGCACCCAAGCGTTCAACTAAGCCAGCTGCTGCGTTTCTTTTCACCGGAGCGCTGTTGATGGTTTCGATAATTGATCCTTATTCCGGCAACATGGTGATGGCCGGATTAGTTGACGCCTACGGCCCAAATTCACCCGGCTATGCGCAAGACTTCGGCTATAAAGCCGCTCAGCAGTTCAGCTTTAATCGCGGTGGCTTCACGCTTGTTACGGGCGGCAGCAAGAACGCGATTTTCGTAAATTTGGTGGGCCGGCCTGATCCGGGAACAGCAAAATCTATTGCTTTTGATTTTGTTAAAGAAATTGGATGGAGCCGGGCGCAGTACTCATGCCTCGTCAGCCTTTGGGAACGCGAATCGAACTGGCGCGTAAATGCATACAACAAGAGCTCTGGGGCTTATGGAATTCCCCAGGCTCTTCCGGGCATCAAAATGGCGAGCGTGGCAGCTGATTGGCAGACCAATCCTGCGACTCAGATTCGCTGGGGAGTGAACTACATCGATAAGCGTTACGGAACCGCCTGCAGCGCACTGGCGCACTCTGACGAGATTGGCTGGTACTAGTGCCACGCAATAATCGCAACACCCGCAAGGCAGAGCACCTTTTGCAAGAGGAAACCGAGGCCGATCTGAGGCTTGAAATAGCCAGGTCTTCGCTTAGGCGAACCGTAACAAAGCGCGGAGTTGACTATGTTGTTCAAACTAACTCGGGTGCATCGACAGAACCTAACAAAACTTGGGTTTGTCCAAACTGCAACGTTCTGATTTCGGTAGGAACCGCACACGTTGTGGCGTGGGACGCAGTTCGAGGCGTCGAAACTAGGCGGCATTTTCACAGCCAGTGTTTTAATGCATTTCAGGGTGAGTTGCTGTGAGTTCCGCAATAGAGATTCGTTCTAACGTCGAACTTCCGGCACTTCGCGAAGACATCCTGCTTACCACTGCTGATGGTTTGACTCTTGTCGGCGAGCTGGCAACTCCGGTTTCGAAGCCGGTGGCGGCTACCTTGGTAACATTGCATCCGCTTCCGACACACGGTGGCTACATGGACTCGCACATCCTCAGAAAAGCGGCCAACCGTTTGCCTGCGTTAGCAGACATCGCTGTTCTCAGATTTAATACGAGAGGAACCCAGTCGCCTCGGGGTTTGAGTGAGGGGACTTTTGGCGAGGGCGTGACCGAGCAGCACGACCTTGAGGCTGCTGTCGCTTTTGCTTTAGCACGCGGCCTTCCAAACATTTGGCTGGTTGGGTGGTCGTTTGGAACCGAGCTTGTTCTCAAATATGGCGTCAATCAGCCGGTTACCGGAGCAATACTGCTTTCACCACCGTTGCATCGCACGAGCGATTCGGAGCTTGCGCCCTGGGCATTATCTGAAAAGACTCTAGCCGCGTTGATTCCTGAACACGATGATTATCTAAAGCCTGACGAAGCAGCAGTCAGGTTCAGCATGTTGCCAAATCTGAAACTTATCGGCGTTGACGGGGCTAAGCATTTGTGGGTTGGCGAACTCGCGACAGCCAGAGTGCTCAACGAGATTGTTGCCCTTGTAAACCCTGCAAAAGCGCCTTTGCCATCAGTTTGGTCGACGAGCTAGAGATCGTTCTGGCGTTTAACCCAAACCTGTTTGATTACCATCGATATAGCCGCGGTCGCTGGAATCGAAACCAAAGCACCGAGAAGTCCCAGCAAAGTGCCCCCGGCAAGTGCGCCAACCATGACAGCTGCTGCCGGCACCTTCACCGCTTTGAGCATCACGCGCGGAGTGACGAGGTATGCCTCAACCTGCATGTAGATGAGGTAATAGACACCCACCATTAGCGCTGTGGTTGGAGAGACCATCAGAGCAACCAAGATGATTACCGCCGAGTTGACCATTGAACCAATCATCGGGACCAAAACCAAAAGGAACGAAAGAACCGCCAGCACGACGGCGTATGGCACGTTAAAAATTGACATGACAGCAAACCCAAGCACAGCGTTCAGAGCGGCAATCGAAACTTGGCCGATAACGTAGCGACCAATTGAATCGGCAATAGTTTCGGTAAACGCTTTGAATGATGCCCGTTTTGAGGCGGGAACCAACGAATAGGTAAATCGCTTGAAAGCACTCAGCGAGGCCATGAAATACAGACTCAAAATCAAGATTGTTAGAGCTGCAAAGAAACCGTTGAAGACCGCAACGCTAACTTGAACGACTCCGCCGAGCATGGTTGGCCAGTTGTTTGAGTCTTTGATGAAGTTCGCGAAACCGTCGAGGCTGTGACTGATTGAGCCATTCACCTGAACGTCTAAGTTGTTGACCCATGGAATCGCAAGAAAGTTGTTAAAGATTGCCGGTGCGTTTGAAAAGAGCAGCGTGCCCTCAGAAATTACGGTTGGAACAAGAAGCGCGATTAGCCCTCCGAAAATCCCGAGGATGCCCACAACGACAATCAGAATGCCAACACCTCGGGGAACCTTGCGCTTTTCAAGTGAAGCGACCACCGGGTCTAGACCGAGTGTGATGAAGATAGCCGCGGCAACGTAGGTGATTATTGTGGCTATGGCGGCCAGAGCGTTGCCAATTAGCACCGCTGTTAAGACACCTAATCCGCCAAGCAAACCCGCCTGGAATGCATTGCTGATCTTTATTGGGTTGTTATTTGACATGGTTGCCTAACCGTCTTGTTAAAGCCCGAGTTTGGATTGCGCAGCTGACACAAGTGTTGCCAAGTTGTCAAGATAAATCTCAATACCTTCGCGTTCGCGTTGAAAATTTTGAAGTTCTGAGAGAGCTTCGCGTTGGGTTCGACTGGCCTCAAGTCTCGCTTCGCTGGTTAGAACACGCGCCTCTGCCTGAGCAGCTGCCAGAATCGCCTCTGCCTCTGCCTTGGCGGCGTCGCGGCTGGCCTTATTGCTCGATTTTGCAGCAGCCTCGAGGGTCTCAGCTTCTAGTCGAGCCGTGTTGGCCCTGGTGATTGCCAGTGCCAGCTGGGCGTTGGCGTCATCCAAGTATTTTTGAGTCGTAGCCACGGCGTCTTGATGACGCTTCAAAAAATCGGTTTCTGCTTCGTCTCGCCTTGCAGTCAACTCGAGCTCTAAGTCGATTCGAGCCTGTTCTGTAATAAGTTCTGTTGCCTTTGCAAGATCCAGCTTTTTCGTGTCGTCGCGAAAAGCGATTAGTTTGCGTTCTGCGAGGCCGCGCTCCGCCGCCGCTTTGAGTTGTTCGACCTGGCGTTTCGAGTTTGCCCTGAGTTTTGCCACTTCGGTGGCAATTGCCCCTCGAGTTGCGCCGGCTTCGCGGGTTGCGTCTTCGATAATTCTCGCAGCATCAGAACGTGCCTCGGAAACGATTTTTTCGTAGTCGACTCGGGCCTCAGAGATGAGACGGTCGGTGCGCTTTTGGGCTTCGGCAACGAGCGCATCGTAATAACCCTTGGCTTCACGCTTTAAGTCATCTGACTCGAGGGTGGTGTTTCGAAGAAGCTCTTCGCGCTTGGTTTCGGTCTCACCGAGAACGCGTTTGGCGTGTTCTTCTGCGGTGCTCAGAATGAGGGCAGCTCGCGCCCCGACACCGGCATACGTTGGCTCACCAGATTCTGCTAGGTCAGCTCTCAGCTGCTCAATGGTTCGCCCAGCTTCTCTTAGCTCAGTCGCCAGTTGAGAGTTCAGGGCTGAAAGTTGCAACATTTCTTTTCGCAGGTCAAGAATTGCATCATCGACTGCGGGTTTGTCATAGCCCCGCAAAACCACAGCGAAGTCAAACTCGTTGGCACTCAAAGTAAGCCTCCTCTGCTCTTCGGTAGAATGGTTTGGGCACCACCTAAGTTTACTGTGATTGGATTTTGCATGCGTTTCTTGACCGCGGGGCTGCTCTTTGCGGCGTCTATCGTGCTGGTCATTTTAGGCATCGGCCAAAGAACTGTTTGGGCTGGCCCCGAGAACCAAACCGTGCTTTTGAAGGTTTCCGAAGACCAACCATATTTTTTGATTCCAAACGATGCTCTTGCGCGTTTTCCAGGAAAACCGACTGTCACCGTGGTCGGTGCAGGTGACTTGTTTTTGGCTAGTGGCAGAGAGTCAGACCTTGATTCCTGGCTGGGTTCCGAAGCCAACTCAATTATTACTTTTGGTGGGCCAAAGAACGAGGCTACGGTTGAGGCCAGAGCAGGTGTTCGAGACGTTCTGAACCCGGTCGGCTCTGACCTTTGGCGCTATGAAACCGCCGGATCAGAAATATTGAAAGTCACCAATCTTGATACCAGTGACGAGAATGCGCTGCTTTTAGCGAGCGATGGAAAAGCGCCAGCCCCGGGAAACATCAAATTGCAGTGGCCCGTGGCTAAAGACTTCACTTTTTCAAACTACTTGATAATCGCTGGCGGAATACTTTTGATATTGGCTTTTGTCACCAACTTTGTGGCGCTGATCAAGCTTCGCAGTCAGAGTCGCCCGCGTCGAAAGCTGCCGAAAGCCCCCCATGGGCCTAAATACCGACCGAAGCGAACGACGAAATATGCTGCGCCTCGAGGGCGGCGCGCGCTTAAGCGCACGGCTTTTGCTCTGCCGGCAGTTGTTTTGACCATGTCTTTGCTTTCGGGATGTTCATTCGTTCCCTCCGGTCAGGCTTCGCCATCGGCAACCGAGAGTCTTGGCGCATCTGAGGTTCCACCTGCCTTGGTGGCCAGCCAAATGAAACGAATTCTTTCTGAGACTGCCAATCTGGTTGCGAAGGCTGATGCAGGCATCGACCGGCACACAATTTCTGACCGGTTCACTGGCCCGGCTCTTGAGGTGCGCAGCATCAACTACTTCTTGCAAGCTAAGAAAAAGGATTTGGCCGGCTTGCCTCCTATATCTGCTTCGGCCAAAATAGCTTTGCCGGTTGCTGCTAAGGAATGGCCTAGAACCTTCATGGCGGTCACAAAAGGCTCGTCCGCCGGAGCTGCCCCGCAAATGCTTGTTTTTCAGCAAGACACACCAAGAACCAACTACAAAGTTTGGTACTCAATCGAACTGCACTCAAAGACGCCAAAGGTTGCATCGGCTGAAATCGGCGCGGTGCCGACGCCGGCAGATTCAGGGTTCTTGGTTTTGAAACCAAACGAGATAGTTGCCAACTATGGTGACCTAATCAACAACCGAGCAACGAGCCCTGCAATCGACAGTTTCGACATTTCAAATGATGACTTCTATAACGGCATCGTAAAAGTTCAGGCCGCGAATTCGGCGAGTCTTAAAAACGGAAAGATTAGCTTCAACCATGTGCTGGGTAACCCGAACATTTTGGGAATGAACACGATGAGTTCAGGAGCCTTGATTGCCTTATATATGAATGACGTGACAGTAACGAAACCTAAGAAGGCCACTCAGGCAATCGTTGTTAGTGGTCTCGAGAAGATTTTGCTTGGAAGCGTAGGCAGCACTCGAGGCATCAGCACCACCTACGGCGACATGATGCTCTTTTTTGTTCCAAACACCAACGGCGGAAAAATTCAGCTGCTCGGCTACACCTCAGGTCTCATCAAGGTCAAGGCTCTCTAAATGACAAGCAACGAATCAATGCTCAGGGCAAGTTTGGCCGGCGCAGTAGACCTTTCTGCTCTAAAAAAGCGAGCGCTCGACGCTACTGGTGCAGAGGTTGGAGCAACCCCAGGGGTAATCACCGAAGTAGCAGAAGAATCCGGCCAGGGTAACTTTGAGGTTGCAAGTTTGGTAACCGAGCTAACGACCGCAAACCTGCGATCTTTTATGGCGATCTCTAATTCGGTTCCCGTGATTGTCGAGTTTTATACAAACCGCAGCGAGCACTCGCGAGACCTGAGCGCCAAACTTGCCAAACTCATCAGAGAGGCCGAAGGAAAAATCGTTTTGGCTAGAGCTGACGCCGACGAAAGCCCTGATTTGGCCCAAGCATTTTCGGTGCAGTCATTGCCTTCGGTTCACGCTATTTTGAAGGGCCAGCCTGTTCCTCTCTTCACCGCTGACCAACCCGAATCTGCGATTGTCGAGGTGCTTCAAAAAGTCGTCTCGGCTGCATCTCAAAATGGGATGACCGGCAAGGTAACCGAAACCGCCGGCGCTGAGGTCAACGACCAGCCTTTGACTTCGCCCAAACACCAGGAAGCTCTAGAAGCGTTGAACGCTGGTGACCTGATTGCAGCCGAAAAAGAGTTTGAGAAAGTTCTTGCTGAAAGCCCAGCCGACGTTGTTGCCAGTGAGGCGTTGTCGCAGATTCGCTTGCAGATTAGGCTCGAAAATGTCGACTTTGACTCCATTCTTGCGTCGACTCCAACTGACCTTGCCGCGACCCTACTCAAGGCCGATGCGCTGTTGGCAATGGGCGAGTTAGACCAGGCCTTTGATTTGATTCTCGACCGGTTTGCTTTGCGGTTTGATGAGCGCGACGCTTTGCGTCAACGTCTCTTAGAACTATTCGTGGCTATCGGTCAAGGCGACGCAGTCAGTCGTGCCCGCAAAAAACTGACGATGTTGCTCTATTAGAACCTATTTTGCTGGTTTGAACCATACTGCACCGAGTGGCGGAACCGTTATCTGCGCCGAAAAGGGCTGACCGTGTGAACCGTCGTTCTGAGCCAAAATTTTGCCACTGTTCCCGACGCCGCTGCCACCAAACTCGACAGCGTCGGTGTTCAAAATCTCAAGCCATTCGCCTTTGACGGGTAGCCCAAGTGTGAAGTTTTCGTAAGGTTGCCCTGCAAAATTGATGACGCAGGCAATTGGATTGCCAAAATCGTCAAGTCTCAAAAATGTCAGAACGTTCCGATCGGCGTCTCCGCCGTCAATCCATCTAAAACCAGTCCAGTGATGGTCGAGCTCCCACATCGGTGGGTTCTCAACATAAACCCGGTTGAGCTCGCCGACGAGCTTCAAAATCGCTCGGTGTGAAGGTTGATCTACCAGCCACCATTCAAGCCCGTGCTCGATGTTCCACTCGGCAAACTGCCCGAACTCACTGCCCATAAATAACAGCTGTTTGCCCGGGTGGGCCCACATAAATGCTAGGTAGGCCCTCAGGTTAGCGCGCTTTTGCCAGTTGTCGCCTGGCATTTTGGTGAGCAAAGAGCCTTTGCCATGAACAACTTCATCGTGACTTATTGGCAAAACAAACTTTTCGTCATAGGCATAGAGCATCGAAAAAGTTAGTTCCCCGTGGTGAAAACGGCGATACATTGGGTCTTTTTGAATGTACTCGAGGCTATCGTGCATCCACCCCATGTTCCATTTGAAGCCGTATCCGAGACCGCCACCGTCGGTTGGCGCGCTAACACCGGCCCAGCTAGTTGATTCTTCGGCAATCATCATCACGCCTGGGTTTCTGCGATAGGCCGTTGCGTTGGTTTCTTGCATGAACTTTATGGCGTCAAGGTTTTCTCGCCCACCGTGTTCGTTTGGCAACCAATCGTCGTTTTCGCGCGAATAGTCGAGATACAACATCGAAGCGACGGCGTCTACTCTTAGCCCGTCGATGTGGAATTCCTCGAGCCAATAAAGCGCATTTGAAACCAAGAAATTGCGCACTTCGGTTCGGCCAAAATCAAAGATGTAGGTTCCCCAGTCAGGATGCTCGCCTCGACGCGGGTCGGAATGTTCATAAAGCGGTTCGCCGTCGAAGCGACCGAGGGCCCATTCATCTTTAGGAAAATGCGCGGGAACCCAGTCGAGAATCACGCCGATGCCGGCGGTGTGTAGTCTGTCAATCAAATACCGAAGGTCATCTGGTTTGCCGAACCTTGAGGTTGGCGCATAGTAACCAGTTACTTGGTAACCCCAAGATGGAGCATATGGATGCTCAGCCAGGGGCATGAACTCGACGTGTGTAAAACCGGTTTCAGCCATATAGGCGATGAGTTCGTCGGCGATGGTTCGGTAGGTCAAGCCCATGCGCCATGAACCCAGGTGAAGTTCATAGATGCTCATCGGAGATTTGAGCACGTCACGCTTGGCTCGAGCGGTCAACCACTCTTGATCAGACCATTCAAAGCTCGACTCAGTTACGACCGATGCGGTTGACGGAGGAACTTCGGTTGCTTGAGCCAGCGGATCAATCTTGGTGACCCAGTGGCCCTGCCGCGAGAGGATTTCGTATTTGTACTTCGCACCGAAAGCAACGCTCGGAATGAAAATTTCCCAAATACCGCTGCCACCCATAACTCGCATGCAGTGGGCAACGCCGTTCCAGTGATTGAAGTCGCCAACCACACGAACCGCCTGCGCGTTGGGTGCCCAAACGGCAAACGAAACGCCTTGAACCTCGCCGAGTGCGCTTTCAAAACTGCGGATGTGAGACCCTAGAGCTTTCCACAGTTCTTCGTGACGACCCTCTTGAATCAGGTGAAGATCAAACTCAGACAGCGTTGGTGTGTGTCGATAGGCGTCGTCGCCCGACCATTTGGCTCCGTCGGAATACTCAGCAATAACGCGATAGTCGGGCTTCTCAGCTGAAGCCACGAAACCCTGCCAGATGCCGTTGTGTAGGTGTTCCAAAACTACTTCGCTTTGCCCTGAGTGGGTCACTGAAACCGATTTGGCCAGTGGCTTGAGTGTGCGAATCACCCAACCTTTGCCTAACGAATCAACATTTATCGGATGAGCGCCGAGCACTCCGTGTGGGTCGTGGTGGCGGCCCTCCGAGACTTTCCAAAGAGTTTCGAGGTCGATTTCTGGCAGCGATGAACTCGTGACTTTGGCCATTATTTTGCCGATCCGCTTTGGGTGATTTTCAAAATGTGCACTGGTTCAAGAAATGCGTCAAGCCGCACATAGTTGTGGGCTGACCAATAGAAAGTTTTGCCAGTAATTTGGTCAACGACCTCAAACGAGGCGTCAGGGTCGAGGCCTAACTTTGCCAAGTCGAGGTGAATCGTGGTTTCGCGAATTGAATGTGGGTCGACGTTAGCCACCACGATTACCGCGTTGGCAACGCCTTCGTCGGTGTGGTGAGCCGCGAGGAATTTGCTGAAAACCAGCGTTGCGCTGTCGTCGCTCCAGTGAGTCGAAAGGTTCCTTAGTTGGCGCAGTGCCGGGTTGTTTTTTCGCGCCTCATTCAGTTTGGTGATATAGCCAGCCAAGCTGCGACCTTGCTCCTCGGCGAGATGCCAGTTTCGCGGACGATATTCATATTTCTCGCTGTTGAGGTGCTCTTCTGCTCCCGGGCGGGCCACCGATTCGACGAGCTCGTAACCGGCATACATGCCCCAACTCGCGCCGGCGGTGGCTGCAATCGCCGCCCGAATCTTGTGAGCCGGGCGACCACCAAACTGCAGGTACTGGGTCAAAATGTCAGGCGTGCTAACCCAAAGGTTCGGTCTAAAGAAATCTGCGCTTTTTCCTGCCAACTCGTTGAGATATTCAACCAGTTCGTCTTTGGTGTTTCGCCAGGTGAAGTATGTGTAGCTCTGTTGAAAACCGACCTTGCCCAAGCCATGCATCATTGACGGGCGGGTGAACGCTTCGGCCAAAAAGACGACCTCGGGGTTGGTCGCGTTTACTTCGCCAATCAGCCATTCCCAAAACTGGAGCGGCTTGGTGTGGGGGTTGTCGACCCGAAAAATCTTGACACCGGTCGCTATCCACTTGTTTACAATCCGCAAAACCTCTAGATAGATGCCCTCGGGGTCGTTGTCGAAGTTGATCGGATAAATGTCTTGGTACTTCTTTGGCGGATTCTCAGCGTAGGCAATCGTTCCATCGGCACGCGTGGTGAACCACTCTGGGTGTTCAGTGACCCAGGGGTGGTCTGGCGAAGCTTGAAGCGCGAGGTCCATCGCAATTTCTAGACCGTGCTTGTTTGCCGCTTTTACGAAATCTTCGAAATCGGCATCGGTTCCCAAGTCAGGGTGCACGGCGTCGTGACCACCAGCGGCCGAACCAACGGCCCAGGGCGAACCTGGATCACCCGTCGCAGCATCCAGTGAGTTATTTGGACCTTTGCGAAAAGTCGACCCAATTGGATGAATCGGCGGCAAATACAGAACATCGAAGCCCATGTCGGCGACGCCTTGCAGACGTTTGGCGGCTGTTTTGAAGGTGCCAGACTTCCAGACGTTTTTCTTCTCGTCAAAGATTGCGCCCTCACTTCGCGGAAAAAACTCGTACCAAGCTGCTGCGCCAGCGGTTTCTCGCTCACAGTTGATGGTGAATTCATCGCTGAGCGTCACCAGTGATCTAATCGGATGTTCAGTAATGGCAGTCAACAGTTCGGCGTTGCCATTAACTTGAGCGAAGCGATCTTCTGGAGTGCGATTTTTTTCGCTCAAGATTTCACTTGCGGTGAAAAGAGTCTGAGCATTCACTTTTGGTCGACCCCGCTCGCCGGCCGCAAAAGTCAACAGTTTGATACCCTCAAGCATCATCAAATCTTGGTCAACACCTGCATTCAATTTGACTTCGGTGTTGTGATGCCAAGTTTCAAAGTTGTCTGCGAAAGCTTGAATCTTGAATCGATAAGAACCGACCTCGGTCAATCGAATTTTGACGTGCCACGTGTCGGTGCCTGGTGATCCAGCGTGCATGCGGTGAAGACTGGTTTTGCCAGCCGGACTCGTCAGCGCGACTTCGGCTGCTAGCGCGTCGTGACCCTCGCGAAAAACGTTTGCCTCAAAATCAACAACCTCTCCCGCAAAAGCTTTCGCGGGCCACCGCCCCTGATCGACAGTTGGTTTGACGTGCAAGATTGGCAGCCGGCCAATCGGGTTCTGGCTTCTGAAAACGATTGCATTAACTTTGTTCACACTCCATAACTTAGTGAACTTTTAGGCCGGTAAAAGCGTTTTAGTCTTGGTCGACCGCTTTGAAAACCAATATCGAGGTTGCCGAGACAGTAACTTTTGAACCTGCCGAGTAGCTTTCAAAAGTGCTTGGGGGCAACTCTAAAGCGCTGTTCCAAAGCAGATCAAAGCGTGTTTTAATAATTTCCTTTGGCAAAGTGAACTCTGCTTCAACTTCTTTGCCATGGGTAACAATCAAGAAACGATTTGTTGAGCCGTCGGGGTTTAGGTGCTCAGCAAATCTTGCAACTGTGCGGTGCTCTGGGTTACTCCAGTCATCGCCGGTCATGATTTCGCCAAGCATGGAATACCAACGCACACGATCAGATTCGGCGTGAATCAGGTTGTAGTTTCCAAAATTGCTAGGCCTTAGTGCCGGATTATCGCGCCTTAGGCGAGCGAGGTATCCAACTGTCTCTTCAAGTTCTTTCTCGGAGCGCGTGTTTTGCCAGTCAACCCAGCTCAGGTCGCTGTCTTGGCAATAAGCGTTGTTGTTGCCAAATTGGGTTTTGGCGCGCTCATCACCTGAGGTGATCATGGGCACACCCGCCGAGAGCAAGAGTGTGCCAAGAATGTTTCGCATTGCCTTTCGGCGAGTAGCCAAAATGGTTGCGTCTTCGGTGTGCCCTTCGACTCCGTGATTGAACGAATAGTTGTTGTTAGAGCCGTCGCGGTTGCCTTCGCCGTTAATCTGGTTGTGTTTCTCGTTGTAGCTGACTAAGTCGTGAAGGGTAAATCCGTCGTGTGCGGTCACAAAGTTGACCGAACCTAGAACGCCGGTCGGACCATCAACTACGTCTTGAGAACCTGAGAGTCGGGTAGCGAAATCTGCGACGCCATTCCAGTGGTTTCC
>JBEGPW010000104.1:0-28262 GCA_041181225.1 Actinomycetota bacterium
AGCAGCCAGTATGAACTGTTTCAGCGCTGGGACAACTTTGGACCAGACGAGTATGCCGAGCTGGCGGCTCACTGTCGCGCTCAGGGAATCGACTTTTTGTCGACGCCGTTTGATTTAGACGCCGTGACGATGTTGACGCCGCTAATGCCTGTCACAAAAGTTGCGTCGGCTGACCTGACCAACATTCCGTTGCTTCGCAAAATCGGTGAGACGGGTGCCACGGTGGTGATGTCGTGTGGAGCTTCAGACCACGCAGAAATCGCTCGAAGCCTGGATATTTTGCTGACCGCAGGCGCGAAGAGTGTGACGCTTTTGCACTGCATTTTGAATTACCCAACGCCTCGCGAGCACGCGCAGCTATCGCAAATCAAAGCGTTGCAGCAAAAATTCGGCAGTCAGGTTGCGATTGGCTATAGCGACCACGTGCGACCAGAAGACGATGGCGCGCTACCCGCCCTTGAAACCGCCGCGCTCTTTGGAGCGCGAGTAATCGAGAAGCATTTCACCGACAATAAGCAGGGCGTCGGCAACGACCATTATCACGCCATGGATGCAGTCGACCTTCGCAACTTTGTCGAAAAACTCGCAGTCTATCGAACGCTTTTTGGCAAACTTGAACACACCCTAGACGCGCAATCGGCAGCCATTAACAATGCGCGCCGTCGAGTGATTGCGGTGCGTGACCTGCCGGTTGGGCACGTTATTTCGGGTGACGATCTGATTGCGCTTCGAAGCAACATTGGCATCGAGATTGCAAGTTGGGACGAAGTCGTCGGACGCACCGTCATCGAGAGCATTGGTGCAGACCTGCCTTTGCAGTGGAACCAACTGGGCTAAAGGCCAAGCTTGCGCATGATTCGCGCCACGATTGACGTATTGTTGCGCCCGGCGGTTGCAGCCAGTGCTCGCTCATGAAGCGTGCGGCGAAGGTCTTTATCGCTGACCAACTGGTTCACGTGAGCACCAATCGTTTCGACAGTCACCAAGGCACCCAAGCCGAGCATGATCACGCCGTTGTTGACCGTGGTGTGGGTGTGGGTCAGCTCTTTTGAGTTTTGGGCTAGGCAGAGCGTTGGCACACCAAGGCAGCTGAGCTCGGTGATGGTTCGACCGGCCGATGAAATCGCGATGTCAGCCTTAACCATGACCGCGGGCATGTTTTTGACGTTTGATAAAACATTTATGTCAAGCCGACTGAATTTCGCCGGGTCAATCAGTGGTGCTCCCAGCCCACGAACCAAAGTCACTTTGCCGGCAAACTCAATTCTTTCGAGAGCCTGCAATGCTTTAAGAGCAAGGTTTGACGGGTCAGTGCCACCAAACAGCAACAGGATGTTCTCGGCCTGGTCGCGAAACTTGGCCCTGCGAGGAAGGCTCTCAAAGCTCGGCGCAAGAATCGAGTTTTGAACCCCGGTGAGTTGACGTTCGCTCGGCACTCGTGGGTTTTCATATAGGTCGGCGACCAAGAGGTCGGCAGCCTCAGCGCCGGTTCCGAGGTCTTCAAACGTGACAACTTTTGACTGGTCACCGAGCAACTCAACAAACTCGCGGTGAGTGTCGAGCTTGTCGAGCACCACGAGGTCGGCTTTGGTCTTGCGCGCCAAGCTCAGAAACTCTAGCTCGTCGCTGATGGTTTCAACCCGAAACGGGTACTCCTCGAAAAACCCGACCCCGAGTGGTTTGTCAACGCTCAAAACAATGGTTACGTCGTGGCGTGCCAGTGCATAAGCCAGAGCGAGAGTGCGATAAACGTGCCCCATTCCTAAATCTCGTGACGCGTCGGTTCGAAGCAAAACGCGTCTGCGCGTTGCTAAGTGCTCGGCGATTGCCCAATCGCTAAAGGTGTCGATGTCGAGGGCCTCGCCCTCTGGCAACTCAATGAGCCTGATCGGTTCGACGATTCGGGTTTGATATTTCACAACATCGGCGATTTGCGCCCCGATAATCGCACCAGACTCGCGAAAGTGCGGTGGCAGAAGCTGCCGGTTCACTCGGGCAGCGTAATCGGGGCGGGGGTTGCCCCCTTCGTCGAGTCGCCATCCTAGGTGTCGGTCATCGATTACCGTAACCACAGACCCGGCGCCGGCCGCAAAAGCCTTCATGGCCTCGCGCACTCGAGAGCTCGAGACAAACGGGCAGGTTGGTTGCATCGTCAGCAGGTAATCTTCGTCGGTGGCGCCAAGCTCACGCAAAAACGGAAGGGTGCGCAACATAACCTCATCGAGCGTCGCTCTGCCGGTCGTGCGATCTTCTCGAGCTACCACAGCGCCGTAGTGCCGCGATATCTCTTCGATTTCATCGTCGTCGGTAGTTACCACCACGCGGCCTGGCAGGGTCGCAGCCAGAGCCGTCTTGATGGTGCGAGCAATCAGCGGCTCACCACCCAGCAAACGAACGTTTTTGCGCGGAACACCGGTCGAGCCGCCCCGCGCCGGAATGACGATGTATGGCTTAGCCAGAGACGATGCCAAGTTTGTTGCCGTTACTTGCGTTCGCGGTAAATCTTTGGCTCAACACCAACGTGCAACTCGATTTCGCGCACTCGATGAAGAGTCTTGGTGGTCAAAGATCGAACCGAGTTAATCGAGTCGGCAATGATTCCAAACAAAAATACTTGAACACCAGAAATCGCAAGCACAGCACCAAGAATGGTCGACTGAAGGTGTTGACGAGGGTGCCCCTGAAGTGCGTCGATAATCCAAGGAGTCCAGGCACCCAGCGCCAGGATCAACAAAAAGAAACCAACCGGAACAAACAGGTGCATCGGGCGGTACTGCACATAGATTCGCACCATGGTCATGCCGTTGCGACGAACGTATTTCCAGGTCGAACCAAACAGACGACTTGGTCGAACGCTGTCATTTCTTTTAACCGGGATGTTCGTCAGCGCCAAAGAAGCGTCGTCTACCTGAATCAAACTTTCGATTGTGTAGGTGAATTTTGTGACCAGGTTAATCTGAAGCGCAGCATCGCGGCTGAATGCGCGAAAACCGCTGGTTGCGTCGTTGACGTTAGTGCCCGAAAAACGCTGCACAACGCGAGTGCCGAAACGCTGCAGAAGACGCTTCAGCGGCGAAAACTCAGCGACCTTGCGAGTGTCTCGGTCGCCGACCACGACATCGGCGCGGCCTTCAAGAATAGGCGCGACCAGCGCCGGAATAGCGGCCGAGTCGTATTGGTTGTCGGCGTCGGTGTTGACGATGATGTCTGCGCCAAGTTTCAACGCAGCGTCGATGCCCGCCTGAAAGGCCGCAGCCAACCCTTGGTTTTGTGAAAAACGAACAACATAGTCGACACCGTTTGCCAAAGCAACCTCGGTGGTGTTGTCGCTCGAACCGTCATCAATGACAAGCCACTTGACTTCGTCAATGCCAGGAATCTCACGAGGGAGCTCTTTGAGGGTTGCCGGAAGAAACTCGGCCTCGTTTAGACACGGAATTTGAATGAATAGTTTCAAGAGTTATTGCCTTTGTTTTTGGCGCCTGAGCGCAGCCACATGGTTTCTTTTTGAATCAGACCGATTGCAACGGTTATAACGAAGATACCAAAAGACTGAATCCACATGCGGTTCAAACTGTCAGACCAGCCGATGCGTCCCAAATCGGGGTCACCGAATTGTCCGCCATCCAACATTTTTGAAATCAACGAACCGAGCACCAACATGGCCGAAATAGCCAGCAATAAGCGAAACTCAACCGTCTTTTTACCCAAAAGCACAAACCCGAGAATCACGGCGAGACCCACGAAAAGCAGTCCCCAGCCGCCTGAACCGAGAGTGCCGGTGTCAAAGTTGTAAACCAGGTTATAAAGCAGGGCTCGGTGTCCGCGCTCGAACTCGGCGTGCCACTTGATTTCAGCACCGACAAATATGGCCGTCAGACCAATGAGACCGATAGGCACCGCTCTGAACCTCAGCCAGTCAAACCATGGCACAGTCGCTGCGAGGCCCGCCGCCACGACGATGGCCATAAACAAAAACCATGGCATTCCATTGGGAATCAAATAGGAGGCATAGGTTGCTTGCCAAACCGCAAAGGCTGAGGTCAACGAAGTGATTATTAGGGCAAGCCGACCTCGACTCAGAAAGCGCAGCGAAACCAAGGGCAAAATAACGATTGCAGCAAGGGCAACACCTTCAGCTCGAGTCGAGGTTGCAACATAGACCGCCGCGCAGAGGGCAACGAGGTGGGCGTTACTCAGCCTTTGGTCTCGCGTTGCCAAAACTGCGATTCCGGTGACCAAAACCAGTGACACAGCTAGCAGTGTGTGGCCGTTGATATAGAAGATTGAGCGAAGCGTGACGGGGGCGGTGAATGACATCGCGGCTAATACGGCACCAACAAAATACACGCGATTGCGTGGAGCATTTTTGACCAGCGCCCAAACCAGCCAGGCGACAGCGCAAACCAAGGTGAAGAAAATGTATGGAGTAATTCCGCTCAGGGCTTGGTCTTGCGGCCCGAGTGCCAGCAGCAACGGATAAGCGAAGCCGCGTTTTAGAGGAGTGTGACCGTCGAGAATCAACATGTCGCCATTGTTTTGCATCAGGTGAGAAACCGACAAAATCCAATAGCTGTCGCCATGTCGAGTGCTGGCTAAACCTAAGACGCGAGTTGCAAACACTGAAATGAGGCTTGCGGCGAAAGACAAAATAAGGGGGCGATAAAGCCCGTTGCGAACTTTAAAGGCTGCGATTAAGAGCGTGGCCGCGAGTGCCACATAAAAAATACCAGTTGAAAACTGGCGCACTCCAAAGAGATTGCAGGTTGAAAATATCAAGATGCGCGCAACCGTGGCTAGCAGTAGGCCGGTTGGAATCGCCAGCAGAGTAGTGCGTACGCCGACCAACCAGGCCCCTGAAACGCCTCCCGCTGCAATCAGCGCTAACACCAAGATCTCGCTAAGCAATTGGTTTCACCACATTTAGTTGCTCAAACAAGTGTTTCTCGATGAGTGCGAAAGCACTGTCACTTAGTCTCACACCGATGAATGTCGCATCATCATGACGGCGCACAGTTGTTTTATTCCAGAACATTGCGAGGGTGCAGTCTTTAGCCGTTGCTGGCACGCAGCGAACCTCGGCCTCATAGCCACCCCAAGGTAACCGAAACTGGTAGGGTTTCAAATTTTCAAAATTTAAACCCGTTTGGGTGCTTCGAAAATCGAGCGGGTAGTCAGAAAAATCTGCGTCGACGCCGCCAAAAATATCGACAATTTCTTTTTGAACTGAGAAGCCTACAACGTCGCCGGCATCAGACTCGGCGATGGCTTTGTAGTCACTTCTCACGTTAACCAAACGCACATGCTTGAAGCGGCCTGCCAAAACGATCGGTGCGTTTTCGATCCAGTCAGAATCACCAACGTACTTCTTAACTTCGAAGACCGTATTGCCAGAGGTGAAAGGGTCACCGCTGCTAGTAAAAGCGGCCAGGTTAACGCCGATAATCCCACTCGCCACAATGGCTATGGTCACGATCCTCAAGTTTTTAACTCGAATCACCGGGTCGACTCCTTTGATTCTTATGTCTAAGCCGATTGTAATCTCGGTGAACGAGAAAAACTCGACGGTCGCTAGTTGGCTTTTGGTTGCTTCAGTGCATCTGAAATTACTTGGGCGAGGCGAGGTTTTAAGGTCAAAGCAAAAGTTGCGGTTATGTGACTTGAATCTCGATAGACCACGGTTTTGTCGATTACGGGTGAGCAGGTGGTCTCGTTGCAATATGAGTCGGTAAAGTCAGCAAAAGTTACCCCGGGCAAACCCCTAACGGCAACCGAAAGTCGATCTACTGGAGTAAGCGCGTTCTTGCGCGAAATCGAGCAGTCACGCACAGCCGCGTTGCCAGCGGCCTCAATGCAGGCTAAGAAACTGCCCAGAGGTTTGGGGTTGTCTACAATCACTAACCAGCGATTACCTTTGGCCACAAGCCGTTTAACTTCGGTGACATAAGACGCCGACGCGGTTTCAAAATTACCGGTGACCAATGTTGAGGTCGAGTTGATGATTAGGTCAAACTTTGGTTGCGACTCAATAAACGACTCGAGACTGCGGTTCCAACCCGAGCAGCTTTCGTGGGCGATTCCCTCTGGCAACTGGTCTGCGTCGGCCACCGGGCAAGCACTCTTAGACGCAATCACGAGTTGCCAATGATTTTCTTTAGCCAACTCGTTCAGCGGCTCAAAGTATTGCCTGGTGTGAGAGTCGCCAAACAGACCAACCCGAACCAGACCATTTTTGTCGCCCCGAGTGCAAAAGCTAAATTTGACTTCATTTTTTTTCACCCGACAGCTGGTTTCTTCAATTGCGGCAAAATCTTTTGAAACCTCAGACAGCGGTGGGTTCAGGTTTTTCGAACTCCAGCTCGAGTCGGTTTTTGCCCGAGCATATAGATTGGCGCTCAAAGCTGCAATAATGACAAAACTCATGGCCAAGGCTGCCGCAACCAGTTGAGTGCGGATTTTCTGTTTTGAAACCCAACCGAACCTAACCGGATCCTCGACGAACCGCTTCGAGAGCCATCCAAGCAAAATGGCTGACGCCAAAATCACTAACCGATCATTGGTCGTGAGGTTTTGCCGCATAATCCAAGGGGCTAGGATAATCAGCGGCCAGTGCCAAAGATAAAGCGAGTATGAAATGTCGCCTAAGAATCGAATCGGCCAAAGGTTGAAAACCCACTGTGGTGCCAGCCGACTTGAGCTGTTTCCGCCCAACAAAACCAGTGAGGCTCCGACAACGGGAACTGCGGCCCAGTAGCCGGGAAAAGCGGTTTCGGTGTTGAACCTAACGAGTGCATAGCCAATCGTCGCGAGCCCAGCCCAGAGAAAGATTGCCCGAAGCCTTTTACCCAAAGACGCTCGACTAAAAACAACAGCGACTAGGGCACCGGCGGCGAACTCCCAAGCCCTGGTGAAGGTGCTAAAAAACGCGAGTTCGGGCTGACTTCGGGTCAACCAAACAGAGTAGGCAAAACTTGCAACGGCGATGGTGGTCAGGCCGACGACAACGGCGGTTTTTGGCCGAGTGCGAGTGAATCGCACAGCCAAGAGCAAAAATCCCAAAAGCAGAGGCCAAAACACATAGAACTGCTCTTCAACCGAAAGCGACCAGAAGTGCAAAAACGGCGAACCCTGGGTGTCGCCTTGAAGGTAGTCGGTGGCTTTGCCCGCTAGAACCCAGTTTTGAAAATATGAAACCGAACCGACCGCTTCATCAAAAAATTTTGTGAACCAGAGCGGTGGAATAAACGCCAGCGACGTTGCGATGGTGGCAAAAATTACCAGCAACGATGCTGGTAAAAGGCGTCGAGCGCGTCGAGCCCAAAATACTGAGAATTTAACCCGCCCAGTGGCTTCAACCTCGCGCCACAACTGCCCGGTGATCAAGAAACCAGAAATTACAAAAAAGACGTCAACACCAACGAAACCGCCGCTAAAACGATTTGGCCAGAGGTGAAATAGAAGAACCGAAACGATTGCCAGCGCCCTTAGCGCTTGAATATCATTGCGAATCAGGCCTTGCTTTGGGCTTTCGGGCATGAAACAAGTTTAATTGGTTATAACTATGACAAATTTGAACATCTCGAACTCACCGGTTGGCGCCGCGCGCTATCACCGAAGCAAACGTTTGATGTTCCTTTTTGCTGCCCTGCGCACTCGCTCGCTATTGTCTCGCAACGAGCTTGCATCTATTGCCCTCGGCAAAGGCCACAGTTGCGCCGAACTAACCGATCGCGTGAGGGCTGGGCTGCTTTCAAAACAAGACACCGCTAACCTGACAGCGTTTAGAGATTTAGCTTGGCTGCTGAGCAACCAAATAATCCATGCTTCAGATTTGAGCGATTCGGTGATGATTTATGACTGGTTGATTTCAAAATTCGGATGGCGTCGACTGTCTCACATGCACCGCGTGGCTTATGCCATCACTGCCTTGAGATTAGCTCAGGTTGACAAAGCTCGAGCGGCCGTCTCGGCGGGCGGGTTCGAGCGTCGACTCAAATGGTCGAGAGTTTTGTCTAAGCTGATTCCGCGGGTCGCGCCAACCACCAGGGTGCAACAGGTGGGCGAGTCACTCAACGCATTTTTTATGTTTGATCGCGACTATTCGTTGCCGCTCGAGTTTCTATTGGCCGACGTCGCCAACCCTTTCAGGTCTGTGAAATCTGAAAATTTCGCCGCTATCGCCTCGCTGCCAGCAACCAGCGTTTGGGTCAATCGACTCAGCGCTCAGTTAGTTGGCCCAAGACTCGCAAAGTTGCAACTCTCTAGCCCTTCGACGGCCATTAGTGGCGACGAAAGCGCACCCTTTGACATGCTTTCGGCTGACTCGACCAACCTCGTGTCGGTTAACGACGGGCCGCTTGTCACTGTCGTGATGAGTGCTTTCGAGCCTAACGAACACATTTTCACGGCTATAAATTCGGTTCTTTCTCAGACCTATACAAACCTTGAGCTGTTGGTGATCGACGATGCCTCGCCGCTCAGCTTTGACGAGGTGCTCGAGCGAGTAGCTGCTCTAGATTCTCGAATTAGGGTTTTGCGTCAAAAGACAAACGGCGGCACCTATCGCATCAGAAACCGAGCCCTCGACGAAGCCCGCGGTGAGCTGATAACTTTTCAAGACAGCGATGACTGGATGCATCCACAGCGCATCGAACTTCAAGTGGCACACCTTCTGGGTCATGCCGATCAGGTGGCAAACGTTTCTATGTCGACGCGCCTCACAGATCGACTTGAAGCGGCCGAATCGGGTCGCCGGCTTAGGGTGGGAATCTGTGAACCGGCCCTCATGTTTTGGCGCCAAAAAGTGCGAGACCGCGTGGGCTATTTCGACACTGTGCGCAAAGGCGGAGACACCGAATATCGCAAGCGCCTGCAACGGGCTTTTGCCAAAGACTGTGCCATGGTCGAGCCTTGGCGCACACTCACGATTCAGCGAGCCGACAACGGTGGTTTGACTCAGGGCGAGTTGAGTTTTAGGTGGATAACTGAGTTTCGCACGCATTATCGCGATAGCTATTTGAGGTGGCATCGTGAGGCTGCCAAGGCTGGCTCCCTGACAATCACCGAACCAGAAAGTCGCAGCTTTTATGCGCCCCGCCAGAGCGCTTTGATTGGGGCCGAGGCGCGAGCTCCGCAAAATTTCAATCTCGTCGTTGCCGCAAATTTTCGTGACCCGGTGAACACGCCGGTTGCGCTTGCAAAAATCCAAACCGCCTTGGATGCCGGTCTTAGCGTGGCCCTGCTTCAGGTGAACTCGATGTATCCGCTTCACATGTCGAGGGCTATATCTGGCGAAACTCTGGCCCTGCTTGACTCTGGCAGGGTTCAACTGGTGCAACCCGGTTTTGAGTTGCAGGTCGGCAAGCTTGAGGTGTTAGCGCCAAACGCTTGGCTCAGCAGCTATTCGGCTGAGGTGTTTGCGTGGCGGGTTGCAGAGGTTTGGCCGACCGCTCCGGTCGATGCTGCCGAAAGTTTTGTTCTGGCTGGCCAGGGTTTAGCCACTGAGCTTGAGCGTCAGCTGATGTCGGCTTTTGGCTCAGTCGCTTTGTTTCAGGGCAGCTAACTCTTTTTAAGGGCGCTCGACAAAAAACCAGCACCCCAAAAAATGTGCATTGTGGGCAAAACCGCGAGAAGCGCTAGGCGGCTGGTTAGGTCGAGTGACACACCGGGTTTCGATTTGCTCATAACCGCCACGATGCCAACTCCAACGAGATAAATCGAGAGCGGCGCAAACCCAAGCCTGAGCGGTTGCCCCCAAATGTTTTTGGAATCCAAACTTTCGCCGAAAATGCCAAGGGCCAAGCCGAGCACAATAAACACAACCAGCGCTGGCGGCGCCAGATATCGCAGGTTGACTCGACCAGGGTTTGCTCGACTCAACAAGCCACGCCAGAGCCCGGTGTCAAAGAATTGTTTGGCCAGCTGGCGCCAACTCGACCTGGGGTGATAATCGACCTCAAGCCTCGGGTCAAACCAGACTAAGTGCTTCGCTTCGCGCAACCGCAGGTTTAGTTGCCAGTCTTGGCCGCGCACTATTGACTCGTCAAAGCCACCAATTCTTTGCAAAATTTCGCGCCTAAAGACGCCTAGGTAAACCGAATCGGCCGGGCCCGCTTCGGCCCCCACGTGATAAGCGCCGCCGCCAAGTCCGAATCGGCTCATATAGGCCCACGCCACAGCAGTTTGAAACGGTGTTTTGCCTACGGCCCGCATCAAACCGCCAACGTTTGCAGCGCCGGTTTGATTAAGAACCTCAACCGCCAAAGCTGTATAGCCGGGTGAAAGTTTGCTGTGGGCGTCAACCCTCACAATCACGTCGCCGGTGGCAGCCGCGATTGCGACATTCAAGCCGCTCGAGGTCGTTCCGGCTGGGTTCAAGACCAGCTGAATTTTGCGCCCAAGTTTGCCGGCCTCGTTGACCAAACTCTGCGCGATTTCGTTGGTGCGATCGTTCGAGGGGCCCAAAGCCAAAACCAAATCGACCGGCCCTCCGTAACCTTGCTCAAAGATGCTTTCAACGGCAAGGCGCAGGTAGCGTTCTTCGTTGAGAACGGGCATTACATAGGTGACAGAAATCTTAGTCATCTAGGGGAGCCCCGACGAAACTTGCATAAGCCTCGCAGACCTCACGAGCCGTGCCATCCATTTTTATAAGCCCTTTGTCGAGCCAGATTGCACGGTTGCAGGTGTCGAGAATCGATTTCATTGAGTGGCTTACCAGAAACACCGAGCCCGCGTTGGCTGCTAACTCGCGCATGCGAGCCTCACTGCGTTTGCGAAAGTCACTGTCGCCAACCGCAAGAGCTTCGTCGATGATCAAAATATCGTGTTCGCGCGCGGCGGCAATCGCAAACTTCAAGCGCTCGACCATGCCCGAAGAATAAGTGCTCATTGGCAGGTCAATAAATTCGCGCAACCCCGAGAAGTTTACGATGGCCTCATATTTTGTGGCAACCTCGGCTTTTGACATGCCTAGTGCAAGACCGCCGAGAATAATGTTCTTTTCACCCGATAGCTCGCGAATCATGGCGGCGCCAACTCCGAGGAACGAAGGTCTCGAGCTGGCATAAACGGCGCCTGAGTCGATTGGCAGTAGGCCCGAGATGGCGTTCATGAGAGTGCTCTTGCCCGACCCGTTGGTTCCGATTACCCCAATCGAGTCGCCTTCGTAGGCAGTAAGGCTGACGCCACGAATCGCTTCTACCTCGCGAAGCTTGCCGCTGCGCTTGACTCTTGCGGTTGATGCGGTGATTTTCTTTCCGCTGGCAAAAACGCGGTAGGTCACGACTACGTTGTCGACGATTACGACGGGGCGGCGCTCGCCGCCGGCAGCTCGGTTCGTAGTTTGAAGGCTAGACATTGCGACCAAACTTTTCTTCGGCTCGCCAAAAATATACGAACCCTAGGCTGAGCGAGGCAAGAGCCCAAATTGCACCGAAAATCCACTGATAAACGTCATAGCTGTAACCCTGAACTAAGGCACCGCGAGCGATCTGCAAAAAGATATGTATGGGGTTTGACTCCATGATGGGTTGCAATATGGGGTGACCAGATGTGAGTTTATCGACCGAAAAGAAAATGCCCGAGCTATAGAACGCCACGCGTGTGATGAATGGCACAAGTTGGTTTAGGTCTGCGAAGTGAACAGTTAGTCGAGCTGCAACCATCGCGAGCCCGGCGCTGAAACAGGCCATCAAAATCAGGTCTGGAATCACTAACAGCCAGTTCCAGGTGATTGGTTCGCCGAGTGCAACCAGCGCAATAAGCATGAGTGCAACCAGTGGCACGATTCGAATTACGTTTGAAATTACCGCGGATGCCGGCAACAGCACTCGCGGAAAGTTAAGAGAGCGCACCAAACTGGCGTTGGCGGTAATTGATTTGGCGCCATCGGCAAAAGAGCCAGAGACAAATTGAAAAAGTACTATGCCGGTTATTAGGTAGGGCAAAAAGTTTGCTGGGCGGGAGTTTCCCAAAACGAGTCCAAAAATGAGGCCGTAAACCATGATTTGCAGAGCTGGCACGAGCACCAACCAGGCAACACCGAGCGAAGATTTGGCTGTGCTCGCCTGAAGGTTAAATCGGGCCAACGTAAACGCAAAGGTTCGACGTTTAAAACTGTCTCTCAGGTATTCGTCTAGGTGTGGGCGCTCGCCGATTTTTTGCAACCGATATTTAGCAACCGCTTCAGCGATGATCAAAATCGGCCCTTAGCTAGAGACAGCTTCAACATTGCGGCCTAGAGCAATCACGCGCCATCCGGCGGCCTGCCAGTCGGCAACCGGCAAGGCGTTGCGACCTTCGATTAGTAGGCGGTTGGCAACAACGGCGCCGATGTGTTCTGGGTTTAGCTCGCGGTATTCACGCCACTCGGTTGCCAACACAACGGCTTCTGCGCCAGAGGCCGCGGCCAACAAATCTTGCTCGGTGTCAAACTCAGGGTGCTGCGCGTTGACGCTCGACAACGAAATCGGGTCGTGAATCATCACGTTGGCGCCGGCAGCAAGAAGCAGCTTGGCCACGGCAATCGCTGGGCTGTCGCGAAGGTCATCGCTGTCGGGCTTGAAGGCCGCGCCCAGCACCAAAACTTTTTTGCCGGCGAGGTCGCCGAGTTCTGCCTGAGCGATTTCAACCACGCGGTTTCGGCGTCGCAGGTTGACTTGGTCAACGTCTTCTAAGAAGTGAACCGCCGAGCCAACTCCGAGCTCTTCGGCGCGAGCAATGAAAGCACGAATGTCTTTTGGCAGGCAACCGCCGCCAAAGCCGATGCCGGTTCTCAAGAACTTGTTGCCGATGCGCTCGTCATAGCCGATTGCCTCAGCGAGCTTGACCGCGTCAGCCCCCGAAACCTCGGCAATCTCTGCCATCGCGTTAATAAAAGATATTTTGGTTGCCAAGAATGAGTTCGCGGCTACCTTGACCAATTCGGCGGTTGGAATATCCGTGACCAAAAATGGGGTGCCGAGGTCGGTGATTGGTTCATAAACTTTGCGAAGCAGCTCTTCGCTGCGCTCGTCGTTAACGCCAATGACGATGCGGTCGGGGCGCAACGAGTCTTCGAGGGCGGTTCCCTCGCGCAAGAACTCTGGGTTCCAAGCTAGGTGGGGAGCAAAGCCAACCTGGGCAGCCAGTGACGCGGTTAGTTCGGCTGAAGTTCCGACCGGCACAGTCGACTTGCCTGCCACCACTGCGTCTTCGCGCAGGTAAGGAGCCAAAGCGTTAATGGCTGCGTGAAGGTATTCGGTGTTGGCCGCATAGCTGCCGGGCAACTGAGGGGTTCCAACACATAAAAAGTGAATGTCGGCTTCAAGTGACTCTTCGTCGTGGTTCTCTTTGAAGCGGATGTTGCCTTTTTCTAAGACCCGTGTGAGAGCCTCAGGCAAGCCTGGCTCATGAAAAGGAATCACGCCGCCCTGCAGGTCACTGAGGCGCTTTGCGTTTGGTTCGATTCCGATAACCTCGTGTCCGAGCTCAGCCATCGCGATTGCGTGAGTTGCGCCAAGATAGCCGAGACCGATAACAGTAATTTTCATGGCCATAAGGCAAAAGTTTACAGCCTGCGAGCGGGTTTGAGCTTTACTTCGCTACCCTTGAACCATGGCTGGCAATTACAACTATCAACCGCATCCGCACGTTGAAAATCGAAAACAACGAGGCCCGGCCACCTATATCAACACCCACAACTCCGAATCTAAGCCGTTATCTCGGTTCAGCTCTTTCAATAATCGCCTCGGATTCCAGATCACCCGCAGGGTCGGCACAATGTGGGCGGCATACTTGTTTTGCATTCTCTCGTTAGTCAGTTTGCCCTCAGTCTTAGCCAGCGGCAATGCTGTCGTAATCGTTGCCTGGATCGCTCAAACTTTTTTGCAACTGGTTTTGTTGCCAATCATCATCGTCGGTCAAAACATTCAGGCTGCAGCTTCAGATGCCCGAGCGGTTGCGACCTATGAAGACGCCGGGGCCATTCTCGAAGAGGCCAAAGAAATTCAAAATCACTTGGCGACACAAGACAAAGTTTTGAACGATTTGCTCGAAAAGGTCGCAAGCCTCGAAGCCAAGTTTGGCAAGACCGGCAAATAACATGCGACTTTTGATTTTGGAATGCTCGGTCGACTACACCGGCCGACTCAGCGCTCACCTGCCACGCGCCAAGCGCCTGTTGATGCAAAAAAATGACGGTAGCGTCTTAATCCATAGTGATTCGGGCAGCTTTAAACCTTTGAACTGGATGAACCCGCCCTGCACCGTGACAGTTGAGGAGCCGACGGAGTTTCACGTGGAACAAGGAGTCAAAGAGGTTTGGAGAGTCGCGCAGTCGAAGACATCCGATGTTTTATTTGTAAATATTTTTGAGATTTTTGAGACTGTCGACCACGACCTCGGAGCTGACCCGGGGCTAATCAAAGATGGCGTTGAAGCTCACCTTCAAGAGCTGCTCGCCGCACAACTTCACATCGTCGAAGATGGTCTGACCTTGATTCGCCGAGAATATTTCACTGCGATTGGTCCGGTAGACATCTTGGCCAGCGACTCGGGTGGCGGCACGGTTGCGATCGAGCTAAAACGACGCGGCGACATTGACGGAGTCGAACAACTGACACGATATTTGGAACTGCTAAACCGCGACCCTCTGCTGGCGCCGGTGCGCGGCGTTTTTGCCGCTCAAGAGATTCGCCCTCAGGCCAAGACCTTGGCTGAAGACCGCGGCATCACCTGTGTGACACTTGACTATGACGAGTTGCGGGGGCTAGACATGAGCGGAAATCGGCTCTTTTGAACGAGTCAAGGCGAGACGACTCAAAGCAACAAGACTCAAAGCAACACGACTCAAAGCAACAAGACCCAAGGCGCGTCGACGCCGTGCAGGGCCCTGAGCTGCCCGAGGGGTTTCGACGCCACCATCCACTGCGCAATACGATTCGCTCGCAGGGTTACTTCAATCGGCTGGGCCCGGGCATCATCACGGGTGCGGCCGACGATGACCCTTCGGGAATCGGAACCTATTCGCAGGCCGGCGCGTCGGTTGGTTATGGAATGCTTTGGTCGGCACCTTGGCTTTTGCCACTCGCTTTTGCCACCCAGGAGGCTTGCGCTCGCCTAGCCCTCGTCACGGGCCAAGGGTTAGCAGCCATAATCAAGGCCAAAATGCCTCGCTGGGTGCTGGTCGTCGCCGTGCTCTTGGTCTCGGTTGCTAACACAGTGAACATCGCAGCCGACCTAGCGTCAATGGCAGCGGCTCTTCGACTTCTGGTTCCGATAGACCAGGTGGTCGGCGTGGTCGGCTTTGCGTTGGTGATTGCGGCGGCAGAGATCTTGGTGCCCTACCACCGCTACGCGCGCTATCTTCGTTGGCTTTGCCTCTCGCTGCTGGCTTACGTTGCGGTTTTGTTCGTTGCTCAGGTTGACTGGAATCAGGTGCAACAAGCTACTTTTACGCCACAGATTGACTTCACAAAAACCACTTTTTCGCTTTTGATTGCCATTGCCGGCACCACCATTTCGCCATACCTGTTCTTTTGGCAGGCCGCCGAGGAGGTCGAAGATCCCGACCGAGTTGTCGACCGGGGGCACATTCGAGCCATGCGCGGCGACGTCTTTTCAGGCATGACCACCGGTGTTTTTATAATGTTTGCCATCATGGCTACCACCGCGGCAACTCTTCACCAGCAGGGAATCCTGTCGATCAATTCCGCCGAGGATGCTGCTGCGGCGCTAACCCCGATTGCCGGCAAGTTCGCCGGCTTGCTGTTTCTTTTCGGAATTCTGGGTGTTGGCCTTTTGAGCATTCCGGTGCTGGCGGGCTCAACCGCCTATGCGGTAGCCGAAACGTTTGGATGGCGTGCGAGTCTAGAAAAAAAGCCCCTGCAGGCCAGAGCGTTTTATGGCGTGATAGTGGCGTCGATGGGGCTGGCGCTGCTGTTGAACCTCGCCGGAATTCCGCCGATGTACTTTTTGTTTCTCGCCGCCCTACTAAACGGTTTGAGCGCCCCAATCTTGATGGTGATTGTTTGGTTGTTGGCGCGAAACAAAAAAGTTCTGGGCAAATGGGTTTCACCGATTTGGCTTCAGATAGTTCTCGCCGTTGCAACTCTCGCGATGTTCAGCTTGCCAGTGCTTTGGCTCATCGCCGGCTAGGGGAATAGTTGAGTCGAGGCTGGGTTGACTTAAGCTATGAATAAAACCGCGATCACCGCAGCCCCCATCCTCAGTGTTCTAGCCGAACGCTGGTCACCTCGCTCTTACGACACAACTCACGAGGTGAGCGACCACGACCTACTTAGCGTTCTCGAGGCAGCTCGTTGGGCAGCATCGGCTAATAACGGCCAGCCTTGGCGCTTCTCGGTGGCTAAGCGCGGAACCGAGCTTCACGACAAGATTCGCGATGGCCTCGGAGGGTTTAACGGCTCATGGGCACCCGCAGCCTCGGCCCTCATTGTGGTTTCAGTTTTGAAGACTCAAGCCGATGGCCGACCATATGCGAGCGCGCATTACGACGCCGGGCTAGCCGTTGCATCGCTTTGCATTCAAGCTCAAGAACTTGGCCTTCACACCCACCAGATGATGGGCATCGAACAGTCAACGCTTCACACAAATTTGGGCTTGGATGAAAACCTAGAGGTACTCCTCGCAGTTTCAATCGGCAAGGTAGCTCCGGCCGAACAGCTTGAGGGGCCGGCCTACGAGCGCGAAATCACACCGCGCGTGCGTCACACGCTTGACCAAATCGTGCTGCACGGCAAGCCATAGCTAACGCCTAGGCTTGCAGCATGCACGCGACTTTTCACGCCTCGATCTCTCAAGAAATCACCACTTGGTACCCAAATCTGGGTCCTTGGTTGTTTTACCTCGTGGTCTGGGCTCTGGTTTTTGCGGGAACCGGGCTTTTCATCGGGGCTTTCATTCCCTTTGTGACAGGTGATTCGCTAGTTTTTGCAGCCGGGCTTGTGGCAGCCAGCACGGGTGACGTAAACATTTGGGTGATGGCAAGCGGCATTGGTATTGCCGCCTGGCTGGGTGATCAAGTCGGTTACACGATTGGTCGCCACTACGGCAGGCCTTACCTCGACAGGCGCAAAGGCAGCTGGATTCAAGCAGGCATTCGAAAATCAGAAGCCTTTTATGAGCGGTGGGGATCCGCCTCTGTTGTGGTTGGTCGCTTCATTCCGTGGGCTCGAGTTTTTGTTCCGCCAATCGCCGGAATCGCCAAAATGAACTACTACAAATTCTTTAGCGCGAATTTGCTTGGCGCCGTGGTGTGGGGTTGCGGGCTAAACGTAACCGGATACTACGCGGCGAGCAACCCTGCGCTCGAAAAAGCTTCTTATATCATCGCCGCATTCTTTATAGCTTCTTCAGTTGCGGTCGGCGCACGCAGCTGGCTTAAAAACCGCAAAACCGCTTAGGCGGTTCAGTTGCTCGTGCCAGTCAGGTCGGCTATCGACGGTGACTTTTCTCGAGCATAAAAATCTTCTTCTTGCGCTGCCCAAATCGCCCAAAAACTTGCGTGGGCCTCGGGCTCGCGATCATCCCAGCGTTGTTTTCTGACATCTGAGTCGGCCTCGAGCCAGATGCGCAGGCTGGCCAACTCACCGGCCGCGGCGCTCAGTGCACCGCACCCCTCGACAATAAGTGGGGTGCCACCTTCAAACTCGCGCCAGGCTCCAGATCGCTGGTTTGTAGCCCAGTCAAACTCTTGCCAGTTTGCAGTTTTGTTGCGGCTAACAGGGCCTAGAACAAAACGCAATAAATAGTCGCTGCCCGCTTCAAGACCGGTCCACCCCTCATAGAGGTCATCCATGTGAACTACTCTGGGGGCACTTTCGCCCAGTTGGAACAATCGGTTTTGCAAAGCTGCTGCAAAGACCGTTTTGCCGGCGCCCGAGCGACCGTCAATCAAAATCACGGGGGTCGGCTGCCCTTTGTCAATCTGCTCGAGCACTCGGGTCACAGCCAGTTCGAGCAATTCCTTGGTAGGTAGGGCGTCGGCAGAAATAGTCACGCCTTTTAGGCCTCAACCAAAACGTCAGGGTGCTTGTCAAAGCGATAACCAACGCCGCGAATCGTGCGAATAATGTCTTCGTAGCCCTCGATTTTTGCGCGCAGGCGACGCACGTGAACATCGATTGTGCGGTCATTCGGAGCCTCGATGTCGCCGTCAGACCACACGGCATCAACGAGCTCGCGACGACTGATGGTCTCGCCCTCGTTTTCTACCAGGTAGCTAACTAGTTCGAACTCTTTTTGAGTAAGTTCAGCGTTCTTGCCGTCGGCAAAAACCTTTTTGCGGTTGAGGTCAACCACGATTCCCTTGGCAGCCTGAGAGCCGGCGTTTTGGGCCAGTTTGGCAAGGGTCTTGGGGTCGCGCAGGGCCGCGCGCACCACGTCAACCGGGCGTCCGCCGAGACCGACCGGCGAAAGCGCAACGGCGGCATAGGTTTCTTCAGCCGCGGCCGGAACCAACTCGGCGAGTGTCTTGCGAAGGGCAGCGGCCACCTCAACCAGAGAGGTGCCGGCGGCGGCGGCGGTGGCTTCGTCGAGGCCAACATAGAGTGCAAAGCCGCGCGCCTCGGTTTCGGGAACAACGGTTAGGTGAGGCACTGCAGCCGATGGTGTTGCCGACTTTGCTGCGCGAAATGAGTTTAGGTGGGCGATTGCCATTTTGAAATCCTTTGAGATGTGTTTGCGAAGTTTGTGAGTTTTAGAAACGTGCACAGTTGGCCGCTTCTGGGCTGGGGTGTTGGTGTCGATTGCTAACTGAGTGCCAAGATTTGGCTAGGGGTTTGTTAGCGACACATTCGCATACACATCATGGCGCACATCATTGAAGGGCGGCCTAGGGTCGCCTCCGACAATGAAGAAATGGTGCGCAATGAGTTCATACGCAAAATCTTAGGCGAACCTAACCTGCGAGTCAACTCGAACGCTAGGGTTTAATTATTTTTTTGTGCTGCGCAAACACCGGCTGTGTAAACCGACGTCTTAACCGGGTTTAATGCCACGGGAGCAATGAGGCGGGGCGCTGTCTGCGTGTTTTTCCCTGACGCGTCAACTGTCGGTTCGACCCAGTTCGCAATCAGCCGATAGCTTCGGCCTGGCTTTGTCGATAGGTCAAAAACCCACACCGGATGCTTGTGGTCGAAGCCTTGCGAGGCAAACACCGTCTTTCCGTTCAGCGTAAAAAAGTCGATGGTCGAATCTACTGGCGCATAAACCGAGACGAGAGTGCGGTTAGAACCGAGAATTAGTTTTTGCCCAGGAAACAAGTCGGCGCGAGGGGTTACGTATTTCGGCAAACCGCGTTTTGGAGCGTCGTTTGAAATCAGCATGTCTAGTTTGGCGCGCCGACCAAGAAGCCCAAGGTCGGTCATTACGCCGCATTTGCCGAGGGAGTATTTTGCTTCGAGCTTTAGATAGGCATCGAGTTTGTTTCCACCGGCGTTATTAAATGAAATCTGAGCAACTGAGCCGGGTTGGCTGCTTACTTCGCCGGCCACACCGTCTTGCAAAAACCTCGACTGCAGTTGATCAGATTTGGCCCATGCAGAAATTCGGTCACCGGAAAGCTCCTCGGTGGCAGATCGCCAGAGTCCGGCATAATCGAAATCACGTTTAGAGAGACGAGCGAAAAGTTTGTTCATAAAGGTTTTCACCCAAGCATTTTTTGCACCAACGTCTTCATATTTTTCATAAATGCCTTTTGCTAAGAAATCTCCGATGTTACGACTGTCGACCTGCACGCCATCGATGTTCATTCCACCTGTTGCAGCAACGAGTTTGGCCACCGTGCCTTGACCCAAGACGATGACACCGTCGATGGCAATTTCTTTGGCCGCTAGCGTTTCATAGATTTGCTTTGCGAAATACGGAACGTGAGACGACACGTTCATGTCGCGCCATTCGTCGGGGGTTCCACCCCAAAGCACCTGCAGGTTTTTCGGTAAAGCCCTCGGGTCAACCCGGCCAAGGCGGTCTAGGTCTTGGTCGCTGCCTGCGCCGGCTAGAGACAGGCGCCCGCTGTCAATTTTCACGACGGCAAAGGAGCCCAGAATTCCCCCAGTTCCTCTAGCCTCAGCCAAATTTTGAGTTGCCACGAACCAGGTTTGTTTGTCTTGGTTGGCCAAAATAGGCTCAAGAACGGCAATCAGAGGCCTCAAAGTTACCAAGCCCACAGATAGCTGATCGAGTTTGGCTTTAGCAAGCTGGATTTTTGGCGCTAAACCGAAATTCAAATTTCTCGAGTCGATTGCTTGTAGCGAGTTTCGAGATTTATCGACGGCGACGATTAGGTCTGCCACTTTTGACGCCGTTTGATTGTCGCTCAAACTCACTGCATCTGAGGGCTTTTGATTTGTCTTGCTAGAAAACTCGACAATAGAAGCGATTATCGGCTCGCTTTTTTCTAAAACATCTGACAGCGATAAAACCAAAGTTTTGGCTGCTGAAAAGTCTTTTCCGAAAACAGGAATCACACTAAGCGGTGCCAACCAAGGGTCACTGACCACTGAGGCGGCTTCTCGCAGCTTGGTTCCAGCAGACGCCTGTAACTCGAGCAGGTCTTCTAGGTTCGGGGATTTACCTGATGCGCTTGCCGCCGTGAGGTTAGCGGCGAGCGCGGCTGCAGAGTTTGCTAAGACAGAAACCTTGAACGAGCAGTATGCGAGATACACAAGAAGAAGCGCGCAAACAGCAATAATCGCCTTGCGCTTCATAGATTTTTAGAGCCTGAGGAATAAAACCTAAGGCTATCTACCTTTTTCCTTTTTAGGCTTAGCGGTTACCACGATTGAAGCGGTCGCAGTTTCTCCGACAACACCTGGCTTGCAGTTCGTCTTGGTTACAGCTTTTAGCTCATAGGTTCCAGCTTTATCAGGCACATACATGGTCACCGGCTTGGTAACGCCTAGATTGCTGGCAGTTCCAGACGCCGAACCAGACTTCAGGGTGAAAGTTACTTTGCAACCAGGATAAACGCGGTTTGCTTGAACCTTGATGTCAGATCCCGCAACCGCGGTGTACTTGTTGGCGGTAACCGTCATTGGTTGGCCGGTCGGGTAGGCCTGTGCTGCGGTGCTTAGAGCAACCGTTGATGCTAAAGCCAAAGAGGCTACCGCTGCGAATCCTAAAAGTTTGTTGATTTTCATTTCGAGTTCCTCACTCAGAGAATCTTTGACTGGCTGGTTCCCCGCCCAATCCTTTTCGCCCAATCTATACCATTTGAAGAAAAAACCATACACTTTATAAGTGTAATTCCCAAAAGTTATCATACGTTCACGATTCTTTTGCAGCAGTTTTCTGATACTTTGCCTTAAAAAACGTATGACTGAGCGCTTGGCGAAACCAATTTGTTATTCTTCACTGTAAAGCTATTTTTGATTGATTGATTACATGATTGGTTGGGGACTAATTGAGTCTTAGAGAATACTGGCTACTTGTTCGCAAGCGCTGGGTGACGATAGTCCTCATTGTTTTGCTGAGCCTGGGTGCAGGAACACTGGCGACGCTTTTTTCACCAAAAATGTATGCTTCGACCACCCGAGTGTTCGTCTCTACGCAAACCCCAGAAACCGCTTCGGACCTTCTAACGGGAAGCAACTTCACTCAGCAGCGAGTCAAATCGTATGCCGACATCGTTAGTAGCCCAAAGGTTCTCGACCCGGTCATAAAAAATCTTGGACTCGAACTCGACTATGCAAATCTGGCCAGCCGAATCACCACGAGTGTGCCGCTAAACACGGTCATTATTGAAATAACAGTTCTTGACCTGCAGCCTGAGGTTGCTGCAAATATCGCTAATGCAGTGAGCAGAAGCCTCACTCAGACAGTCACCCAGCTCGAAACGCCTTCTAACGGGCAGCCCTCTTTGGTCAAGGTCAGCATCATTCAGCCGGGCAATCTAAACCTGACTCCCGATTCGCCCAAACCCCTTCTCAACATTGGTCTTAGCTTGTTCATAGGGCTAGTTCTTGGTTTCGGATCAGCCATTTTGAGAGACAGACTCGACCTTCGAGTGCGAAGCGCCGATGAAGTGAACAAGATTACCGGCGCAAACATCCTCGGTTCGATTTCGTTCGATGCAGACCTTCCTAAGCATCCGCTGATTGTGCACACTAGCCCTCGAAGCCTTCAAGCTGAGGCCTACCGCCAGCTTCGCACGAACGTTCACTTTGTCGAAGTTGAGGGAAACCGAAAGTCAATCGTAGTTTCATCTTCGATTCCTGCTGAAGGCAAAACGACGACAGCTTGCAACCTCGCTATTGCTCTAGCCGATGCGGGCGCAAGGGTTCTGCTAATCGACTGTGATTTCAGAAAACCAGACGTTCACAAATACATGGGCATCGAAGGTGCAGTCGGCCTAACCGACCACCTAATCGGCCGCGCAAACCTCTCAGACGTGATTCAAAACTGGGGTGGCAAGCTTCACGTCTTGCCTGCCGGCCAGCTGCCCCCAAACCCAAGCGAGTTATTGAGCTCAAGCAAAATGCTAAACCTCTTAGAGAGCCTCGAACAAAGCTACGATCAAATCGTCATTGATGCCGCGCCTCTGCTGCCAGTTACCGACGCCGCCATTCTCTCAAAAATCACCAGCGGAATCATTTTGGTAGTTGGTGTTGGTCAAACCACTCGCCCGCAACTTGCTGGTGCGATTCAACACATCACCTCGGTGAACGGGCACATTTTAGGAACCGTTCTCAGCAAAGTACCTCAGCGAGGATCAGGCAGCTATGGCTATGGCTATGGCTATGGATACGGAAAAAGCTACGGCGCAGTTTACGGCGATCCAGCAAAGTAACTCAGTATGTCTGTGGAACCAGAAAACATGGCAACGCCACGTCGCATCCTAATTGTGTGCACGGGCAATATTTGCCGTTCGCCGCTAGCTGAGCAGCTGTTGCGACTAGAGGTGGCAAAGGCTGGTTTGGCCTCGCGCGTAATTTTTGAATCTGCCGGAACCCGGGCCGAGGTGGGCAACTCTACAAACCCAGATGCTTTAAGGTCAGCTAGCACTCGCGGAATCGATCCCTTTGACGTTGTGGCGCGACAACTCACACAAGACATGATTACTGCAGCTGATTTAGTTCTGACTGCAACGACAGAGCACCGAGGCGATGTGGTCAGGCTGGTCACCGGCGCGAACCGCAAAACCTTCACCATCAAAGAGTTCGCCCGCATTCTAGAATTTCTTGATGCTGAGAACGAACATCTCGAAGACATCGATCGCACGGCCATGAAGAGAGCGGCCACTTTATTTGAGAAGATTGCACTCGCCTCAAAGTATCGGGGTTTTGCTCCGCCGGCCTTGGCTGGAGATGACATAATGGACCCTTGGGGGAGGCCAAGCGAAATTTTTGACCTAGTCACAGACGAACTTATTGTGGCTACTAAAAAGTTGTTTCGCGCAATAGAGCCTGTGATGAAACATGAAAACTAATTTCAGTGTCCTAAGGCCCATCGAAAAATTTGGCCTAAGGCTGTTCATTCTTGATCTTGTTGTTGTTTTGTTTTGTCTGGTCATTGACTTGATTGCGCACTCTTCAGCGTTGCCCTATGAAGAGGCAACTTTCAAAGTGGGGCAAGATTTCACTCTAAGTTTGAGTCAGCTGTCTCTAGCTGTTGTTCTGTTTGTAGTTTGGGCCATTGCCTTGGCGATTAACAAAACTTGGAACCCAAAGCTTGCTGGGGCGGGTGTCACCGAATACGTCATGACCACAAAAGCCTCGTTTGCTGTTTTTATAACTGTCGCCTTCGCATCGTTGCTGGCTAAAGTAGACGTGTCGCGAAGCTTTGTCTTAAGCGCGTTTCTGTTGGCCGTGACCGGGCTTGTCGCTCACCGTTGGGCAAATCGCCAGTGGATCTTGTCTCAGAGGCGCAAAGGTCGGTTTGTCACGAAGACCATGCTGATCGGCCCCAAAGAGCAGCTCCTCGAGATGGCAACACGACTTGCTGCCTCTAACGATGATGGCTACAAACCCGTGCGAGCCGCAGTCACCGGTTCTCCATTTTCAGCGGCTGAGGCTAAGCTCTTGACCGATCTCGGGATGACCCTGATTGGCTACGAGGATGCACGTGCAAGCGACATCGATGACCACTCCATAGAAGCGATTTTAATTATTGGCTCTGACCACATTTCTTCAGAGAGAATGAAAAGAATCAGTTGGGCTCTTGAAGGAACAAAGGTCCAACTCATTGTTGCCCCAGCATTAGTTGACTTTGCGGGCGAAAGGCTAACAACAAACACTGTGGCGGGCATGCCGTTCCTGTTTGTTGAAACACCAAAATTTGAAGGGCTGAAGTTTCTGTTGAAGTCACTTTTCGACATAATTTTTGCTTCTATTGCTCTGATTGCAGTCTCACCCATCATGTTGCTTACAGCTATAGCTATTTTTATTGAAGACCGTGGCCCGATTTTTTATGCTCAAAATCGCATCGGCCAAAACGGCAAGGCTTTCAAGATGTTCAAATTCCGTTCGATGATAAAAAACGCCGACAAAATTCATGCTGAGTTGCGAGCCAAGTCAAGCAATCAAGTCAATAAAAGAATGTTCAAAGACCCAAACGACCCTCGGCTGACTCGCGTTGGACGATTCATCCGTCGCTTTAGCATCGATGAGTTGCCACAAATTTTTAACGTGCTTAATGGAACCATGAGTATGGTTGGCCCACGCCCGCCCCTAAAGACAGAAGTCGCAGAGTACTCAAACAACGATCATCGCCGGCTTTTGGTTAAACCGGGCATCACCGGGCTGTGGCAAGTCAGCGGCAGGTCAACTTTGAGTTGGGAAGAAACCGTGAGGTTAGACCTCTACTACGTTGAAAACTGGTCCCTTTCAGGCGACATCTTCATCATCTTGCGCACGTTCAAAGCGGTTGTGAGCCGCACCGGCGCATACTGAGTTACTTATTGATAGTCAGCTTGGTTGACTTGACCGATGACTTGATGTAGCCCGTGTTTCCTGCAAACGAAACCGAAGCGTAGTAAGAACCCGAGGCCTTGGCCTTGCCGGCTACCGAGACAGTGAACTTTCCATAACTGTTAGTAGTCGTGCTCAGTTTTGTGCTGCCTTTTGGTCCTTTGATTGTGATAGCGACTTCTGCTGTCTTTACAGGCGCTCTGCCGAACTTTACTCTTCCTGACACCGTCAACTCGGGGTTTGATGCGGCTGACCTGCTCGAACCCGAAATCGCAACCGTAGTGGCGCTCTGTTTTCCGACATAGATAGTCTCTGAGTCGGACTCAGATTCTGAGCAACCACTCGTAGTAGAGGCGCGAAGGGTATAGACACCTGCAATCGAGGGGGTTTTGAGAGAGACGCTTGGAGTCGTTCCGTCGTTATCGGCATCGACGACATTCCCTGCACCGTCGACGAAGCGAATGAATACTGAGCAACCCGGTTTTACGTGTTGCACCGAGGCAACTAATTTGGCTCCGGGAGTCAAAATAGTCGTTGAGGCCGCGATAACAGTAAAGTCTTGACCCGCTGGGTAGGCCTGTGCTGCGGGACCTGTTCCAAAAAGGCTCAAGACGGCGATGGCTGCCGTGCCAAGAATCGAAACAGTTTTTAGAGCGGGCTTGAGGTTCATAATTTTGAATCCTACTGTGCCCGTAGCCCCCAGCGAGCCGAAAGGGAAAGCACTCTACTTTGAGACTATGCCTCCAGTGTGAATTGCGCTAGCGATTCGTTACTGACCCAAGCCATAAAGGCGGTCGCCGGCGTCACCAAGGCCGGGAACAATGTAGCCAAGTTCGTTGAGGCGGTCATCCAACGCACCTAAAACCACGGTTACATCTTTGCCAGGCATCGCAGCTTCAACGGCAGCCAAGCCCTCGGGTGCACCAATTAGGCAAATCGCAGTCACCTCAGTCGCGCCTCGCTCAAGCACATAGTTGATCGAGTCAATCAAGGTGCCGCCGGTTGCCAACATCGGGTCGATGATGTAAACCTGTCGACCACTGAGATCATCGGGCAGTCGGTTGGCATAGGTGTGGGGCTCAAGGGTTTCTTCGTTGCGCTTGATGCCCAAGAAGCCAACCTCGGCGGTGGGCAAGAGCTTAACCATGCCCTCGAGCATGCCAAGACCGGCACGCAAAACCGGCACGACCAAAGGTCGCGGCACGCTTAGGCGAACACCATCGGCGAGGGCAACAGGAGTCTGCACCGTGACCTTGTCAATGCGAACGTCACGAGTGGCCTCATAAGCAAGCAACGTTACGAGCTCTTCAACCAACTGGCGAAAAACCGGCGACGGCGTCGCAACGTCTCGCAAAACGGTTAGCTTGTGACTGATAAGAGGATGATCGGCAATATGAACGCGCATGCAATAAATCTACGCCTTCTTGAACCGACCACGGTTAACCTTGAATCATGAATCTCGCAGACCAGCAGGCGGCGATGCGTCTGGCGCTCGCCGAGGCTCAAAAGGCTATCGAAACATCTGCCGACGTTCCGGTCGGTGCGGTCTTGCTTGACCCAACCGGTCAAGTGGTTGCGGTTGGGCGCAACGAACGTGAGCTTGACAACGACCCAACGGCCCACGCCGAAATCGTTGCGATTCGGTCAGCGACCCGAGACCGAGGCGATTGGCGGCTCGAAGACCTGACTTTAGTCGTGACCCTAGAACCCTGCGTGATGTGTGCGGGCGCAATCGTTGCCTCGCGAATTCCGCGCGTGATTTTTGGAGCGTGGGATGCCCCCGTCGGCGCCTCCGGTTCGCTATATGACATCTTGCGCGACGCCCGACTCGGAAAACCAGTCGAAGTCTATGGCGGAGTGCTCGCCGACGAAGCTAACGAGCAGCTTCGAGGCTTCTTCGCTCAGCGAAGAATGTCTGGCTCTAAATAGATCACTCGGGTCGCCGGCACGGCAGCGCGAACCGAAGTTTCGGCCAAGTCAATCGCACGAGCAACGTCGGCCGCAGAGTTACCCGCGCTAACCGCAATCTTGGCGCCGAGCAGCAGCTCATCCGGCCCCAAATATAGAGTTTTCATGTGGATGATGCTCATCACACCAGGAGTGTTTTGCAGTGCCTCGCGAATCTTGCGGTGATCATCGGGGGTAGCACCTTCGCCAATCAAAAGGCTCGAAGTTTCAAGGCCCAAAATCACAGCGACAGCGACCAACAAAAGGCCAATGGCGAGGGTTCCCAAGGCGTCGAACATCGCGTTGTGTGTTAGCACGGTCAGGCCCACGCCAGCGAATGCCAAGACCAAACCGACCAGCGCGGCGATGTCTTCGAGAACAACCACCGGCAACTCAGGTGACTTGGCACGGCGAATGTATTGAACCAAAGACTGGTCTCCGCGCTCAACCTTGGCTGCGCGAAGTGCCGTTCTAAGGCTAAAACTTTCAAGGATGATAGACACACCCAGCACCGTCAGCGGCAACCAAGCTGCCTCGAGTTCGTGAGGTTCAGCCAGCTTGCTAACACCCTCGTAAAGCGAGAAAAGGCCTCCAACCGAGAACAACACGATTGACACAATGAACGCATAAATGTATCGCTGGCGACCATAGCCAAACGGGTGTGCTTCGGTCGCTTCTTTGCGACTGCGACGACCGCCAACCAAAAGCAACACCTGGTTGCCAGAGTCGGCCACGCTGTGAATGCCTTCGGCCAACATAGAAGCCGAGCCAGAAACCCCGGCAGCCACAAACTTCGTCACCGCGATTCCCATGTTGGCTAGCAACGCGGCGATGATCGCTTTCGATGAACCTTCAGTACTCACACAATCCTCCTGTGTAGTAATCTACTTGACGGTGACGTGTCCGAGCGGCCGAAGGTGCAACTCTCGAAAAGTTGTGTGGGTGAAAGCCCACCGTGGGTTCAAATCCCACCGTCACCGCCAGCGAATTATAAAAAAAGCCAGTGCCTGCGCACTGGCTTTTTTGGTTCGCTGGCGACTCCGGCGGTGTCATCCCCTCCCGCTGAGTTTATAAACGCGTTGGGTCATTTGGCGGTCTCGCGCTAGAGATGCGCTGGTGCGCATCGCTGTGCGCTCGGGTTCAAATCCCACCGTCACCGCGAGGTCAGGGAGTGTCAAAAGACACTCCAGACCGAGACCGCCTTTGACTTCTAGATTGTGAAAACAGTCGGGAGGCCGAAGGCGGTTTTTTGTTTCGCTACTGCTGTGACATAAACTTGCCCGCATGTCTGAAACCACTGTTACCGCTTATAAATATCGTTGGCTCGTTCTTGTTGTTGTGCTTGTGGCCGAAATCATGGACCTCTTTGATGCAACGATTGTGAACGTTGCGGGGCCGACTTTG
>JBEGPW010000105.1:0-37013 GCA_041181225.1 Actinomycetota bacterium
CCCACCACACCCTAAAGCGAGCGCGACTTTAGAAAGCCGCGAGACGGCGCCTTTCCCCGGCACGCCCCACCAGAAACTAAAGCCAGCGGGACTTTAGAAAGCCGCCTGTCGGCGCCTTTCCCCGGCACGCCCCACCAGAAACTAAAGCGAGCGGGACTTTAGAAAGCCGACTGTCGGCGCCTTTCCTTGATTTTTGCTCCACTCCTGATTACTTAAGAAATCTTGAAAATTAAGCACATTCCATCAGGTGTCATGCTAAACTTCGGTGTCACATCTGTACTAAATTAGAGGAAGACACTCACGCATGTTCCGTTTCAAAAAATCTCTGGCAGTTATAACGTCTGCAGCACTTGCTTTGACTCTTGCAAACTTGACTAGTCAAGCTGCGAACGCCGCGAGCGTAACACTGGTGCTAACAAACCCGACACCAGTTACCGACGTAACTACCGGAACCACCGTGCCTCTTGCCGGTGTGGTCGGAGATCAAATAAGCTTCTTTTCAACAGCACCGCTGGTTGACCCAATTACAGTCAATTTCGGTGGAGCCGTCGCAACGGCTCACGCCTCAGCTGGCGTTAACACTTACACCGTCACCATTCCAACCGGCGCGCAGACTGCCGCTGTGACACTATCCGACAACGGCGGCGCTCACACAGCTACCACAACCATCTTTCAGATTTGGCCTTCACGAAGCGAACCATACGTAATGCCCGCTGGGCACCTGAATATCACCTACGGTGACCTTCAGCGAATTCTTGACCAGATAAAAATTGGTGAGGCTCACTCTGCTCGAACTCGAGCTACCAACGCCCTCACCGCAAACCAGTTCTTAAACCAGCGTCCGTCGACAACGACACCTGTCTTTCCATATGACGTCACCAGCACCACACGTTGTCTAACAGCGGCCGATGTCGCTGCAGCTGCAACCGCAACATACGGAGCAACACTGCTTTCTGACCGCTACACCTATTCGAACTTGAACCCATGGGGTGTTCGCCAAGTAGACGGTGAATGCAACAACATCACTACCGTCCAGGCAGAAACTGCAACTCCTGGAACCTACAACTTTGCTTCAAAGCCCACAGACACCGCAGGATGGGGTGCTTCAGACCAGTTGTTCGCTCGTTTAGCGCCAGCAACCAACAAGCCTTCAACACCTTACATTTTGAATGACGTTCAGAAGGCTTACCAAGACCCAACCAATTCAGTTCGCGACCCTCAGCCACGTCTTATCAGCAACATCATCTCTGACCAGTCGGCAAACAACCCAGCTGCTGTGGCCGCTGGAGAAGAGGCAAACGCCACTCTTTATGCTGAGTCTGGGTATCAGTCTGAAAACGCAATCAACGCAACCACCGGCAAGGTGACCGAGTCAATCAAGATTCCAAACGTCACATCTGACTACAACGTTTCTGCCGGTTTCAACTCATGGTTCACCTGGTTTGGTCAGTTTTTCGACCACGGCCTAGACCTGATTCCAAAAGCTGGAGCATCGGTTTTGATTCCACTAGACCAAAAAGACCCTGTCTATGTACCTAGTGCAAACACTAACTTCATGGTTCTTACCCGTGGTGCTGATGCAAGCGGTGAAAGCGTAAACATCACAAGCCCATATATTGACCAGAGTCAGACTTATGGTTCACACCCGTCACAAAACTTCTTCTTGCGCGAATACAGCTTCGCCGCTGGTTCAAATGGCCTACCGACACCAACAGGTCGCCTACTTGAGAGCACTGACGAGAAGTACACAACTCTTCCGGCCGCTTGGGTTTCGAAAACCATCGGTGGAACACTAACTCACACGACTGGTTCACAAGAGGCTGCAAACGGTGGAATGCCAACTTGGCGTGACATCAAGGCTCAAGCCTTGTTGCTTGGTTTCGCCTTGGCAGACAACGACGCAAGCAGCATTCCCGTGGTTGCTACTGATCAGTACGGCAAGTTCATTCCGTCATCAACCGGTTACCCACAGATGTTGTTCACTGATGGAACCAACTTCGTTTGGGCTTCGGGTTCTGCGACATCACCGCTGAGCACGGGAGTTGCAACCTCTGCCCGCGTTGCCGGTATTTCTATCCCGAACCGAACAGGAACCTGGACTGCAGTTAGCACCGGGCACAACTTCATCAATGACACCATGTCAACCGCTGTTCCTAGTGGTCGCAGTGGGAATCCTCTAATGCCAGACTTGGACACCATCATCAACGCTATTGGGAGCGTTCCAAACGGCTACTACGACGACGAATCACTTGCTCAGCACCTTGTAGCGGGTGACGGACGAATCAACGAAAACGTTGGTCTACAGGCTGTTCACAACGCATTCCACGGCGAGCACAACACCGTTGCCGCAGACATCACTGCTGAACTTGCGAACAACCCGATAATCCCAACCGCTTTCAAGAACGAGTTCGCTGGCGCAGTTGGCGGAGACCGCTTGTACCAAGCTTCGCGTTTAGTCATGGAGATGGAATACCAGCACATGGTCTACGACGAGTTTGCTCGTCGCATTAGCCCGAGCTTGCCTGCATTCATCGGTTACGATGCCTCGGTCAACGCCAACATCACTGCAGAGTTTGCATCCGCGGTTTACCGTCTTGGTCACTCGATGCTCACCGAAACAATTCCACGTGCCAACCCTGGAACTTTCTATGATCCAGAAAACAACCAGGATCTCTCTCTAATTGACGGATTCACGAACCCGGCGCAGGGCCGACTTCAGCGTCCGATGACTGTGATTTCCGGGTCCCAAACGGGGTCAACCATTACATACACGCTGAAAAATGGTGAGACCGTTCCATTGACCGGTCAAATCGTTACGGTAACCGGTCTAACTGACTCGACCTTCAACGTCAAGAACGGACTCGTATCTTCAAGTAACTCGGGTGCGCGAACCTTCGCAATCGCCAGCTACTACTCGGGCGGCGCTTCATCTAGCACAACCGCAATCACGTCGGTCGGCAGCACAGTTACCACAGGTTCGAAACTTGCAGAAACTGACAGCTCACCGGTGGCACGCGTCGCTGTGAATGACCCGGGTTCAACACCATGGACTTTCACCGCCGGCCAGCAGACCGCGATGATGGCACAAGGACTCGCTGCTCAGCGCGGACAAGAGATCGATGAGTTCACAACTGATGCTGTTAGAAATAACCTGCTCGGTTTGCCTCTCGACCTTGCAAGCTTGAACATCACGCGTGGTCGCGACACCGGTTTGCCGACCCTCAACCAGTTCCGTTCACAATCCAACGGCTCTCTAAAGCCTTACTACGCTTGGAACGACTATTTCGACGCATTGCGTTATTTCCCATCTGATGTCAACTTCTTGGCAGCTTATGGTAAGTACCCAACAATCAACGCTTCGGTTGAGATTGTCACGCCGACAGATGCCGTTTCAAATGGTTCATCTATCGTTTACACCGCTGAAGACACTTCGGGGATTGTTGTCGGCGACGTTGTCTCTGTAACAGGATTCAGCACTTTGAACGTGGACTTTGCTGTTGTAGATGCTGTAACCGCCGACTCTTTCACAGTGTCGAAGGCATGGGCAAACTCACCTAGCGCAACGCTAGCTTTCGCTAGCCAGGGCGCTTTGATGAGCTATTCGGCAATCAATATTTCTAAAGCCGACGCGACCGAAGGCAGCTCTTCGGCGTCAGTGACTCGTGAACCAACCATCGATGAGCGACGTTCAGCAGCGCAGGCGGTTATCGATAGCAATTCACAAGAAACTCGCGACTTTTTGAACGGAGTTGGCTACTGGTCAACTCACGAGACCGGCATCAACGATGTCGACCTTTGGATTGGTGGCCTTGCTGAGAATCCTTACAAGCAGCCAATCACCCCTCCAGTTCTAGGCCCAACCTTCCAGTATGTGTTCGAGGACCAGGTTCTAAAACTTCAGGATGGCGACCGTTTCTATTACCTAGGCCGTCTTGCGGGCTCAAACCTAGGTGAAGAGATTCCAGCGCAGAAGTTCACCGACATTTTGCGTCGTAACACCCCTTCTGTTTCAGCTCAGGTTCCATTGGCTTCAGCAAAGGGTGTTGTCGGCATCAACTCGCCGGGATTCAGCGTCTCAGACTGTGCCTTCAGCGATTTGGCTAGCCTAGTTCCAGATCTAATGTCTTGTGCCGCAAACACCTTGCGCATTGACGGCTTCGGCACTCTGATCCACCGTGGTCTAGACAACATCACAGCCTTTGCAGACCTTTCGGCTACGACCGGCGCACGTATCGCTGGTGGCGCTGGTGACGACAGCATTCAGGGAACAGTCGGAGATGACTACCTGACTGGTGGTCTGAGCGGTGGTGACCTCATCGATGGCTTCGCCGGCAACGACGTAGTTATTGGTGGTGCAGGTGAGGACCTACTCAAGGGAGGTCCTGGCAGCGACGTCATCAATGCGGGTGAATCACAACTCGGTGACATCGCCGACGGTGGCAGTGGCGTGGACTTTATCCACTCGGGCAACTCAACCGGTGCTGCTGTTTCGTTCATTGGTGAGACCGGTGATGACTTCATTCAGGGTGGCAAGAACGCTGACCTTCTTCTCGAAGGTGGAGACGGCGCAGACTGGATTGAAGCTGGCTCGAACACAGACCTCATAAACGGCGACCTCGGTATCTTCGGTGGAGCCCTTGGCTCGCAGTCGATCTTTGGTGGCAACGACGTTCTCGACGGTGGTGCTGGTAACGACCTCGTGAACGGTGATGGTGGCGACGACGTCTTCAACGTTGGTGACGGAATCGACCTAGTTACCGGTGGTCCAGGTTTCGACTTTGTGAACTACGAAGGCATGAAGCGTTTCGACAACGGAATCGCCGCTAAGCCAAGTGCATGGATCGAACTCAGTGGTGTTAACCCGAACCCAAACAACGCCCCACAGGATGGTTATTTGGGCATCGAGGGTGCTTCTGGTGGCTCGGGTGACGACAGAATTTTCGGTTCCCTTGGTGCCGACTTCTCAGTCGCCGGTGTGACCGGAACCGCTGGAGCAACCGTGATTAAGCTGCCAGGTGCCGTAACTACTGTTATCGCGGGCATGCAAGTTACTGGGCCGGGAATTGGTGCCTACGCACTCGTTGTCGCTCCAGGAGCAGTAGTGACCGTAAACGGAGTTACAAGCACCGTTATCGACCTCACTGTGCCAAACGTTGCAGCAGTTAACGGAACAGTGGCATTCACCACGTTTGCTCTGACTTCACCGGCGACTGTCACAGGGCTAACTCAGCTCTTGCAGGGCACCCCTGGTTGGACTAAGTACTCAAACGTTACCCCGGCTGCTACCAAGTGGTCTGGCGGTTCTATCTTGTTCGGTGGCGCGGGTAACAACCAGTTCACACTGTCAACTGGTAGCAACGTTATCCACGGAAGTGCACAGCTACACACCTGTATTTATGTCACACACGATGGCTCTGAGTTTAACTCAGGTTCTGACGTAGCTTGTGGAGCAGGCCGCGGCTACTCAAACATGACCCTACTCGCAAACTACATGGACTCTGGCCGCTTGTTGCCAAGTGACTTGCGAACTGTCAGAGAAATCGTGGGCACAAACATCAACGTAACTGCATCGTCATCTAGCGGAACAACTGTTACATACACCGCAGCTAACAACTTCGCAGTCGGCGACCTCGTGAATGTGTCGGGAATGACCAATGGTGCGTTCAACGTGATTGGCGCAGCAGTTACTGCTGCAACGTCTACTTCGTTCAGTGTGGCTTCGCCTGCCTCAGCCTCGGCCCTCAAATCTGAAGTTGGTCGAGCTGGTTTCTACAACACTCTTGTGGTTCCTGGTCTCTCGACTGCCACAACCGTTACTCGCATAACCAGCGCTCTTCCCGCTGGCGCGATGACAGGTTACATTTTGTCAACGGCAACATCGACTGACTACATTTACGACATCGGAGCAGTTACATTCTCTAACCTCGTGACGACTCAGTTGGCTCCATGGGTTGGCACGCTGTCTGCGCTTCGTTCGTCTGTCGGAACCATGGCACCGGTTTTCAATCCATCGATCACCGATTACCAGGTAACAGTTACTGCTGCTACGGCGTCTGTAACACTGACACCAACCGCAACATCAGCCGGAGAGGTCATTCTCGTGAATGGTGTGCCGGTTGCAACTGGAGTTGCGTCTGCAGCGATTGCTCTTTCGACGGCTGGCTCAACAACGGCTTCTGTGAGCTCCACGTCAGCCGACGGAACCAGCGCGACCTACTACACGGTTACATTTGTCAGACAGGGTTCGACGCCGACCTTCGGCGCTCGCACCTATTCGACGACCACGGGTCTACTTAACTCAACAGTGTCGAACTACAACGCTCTCTACACCTACACCATCACGTCAAGCGTCGGCAGTGTAAGAGTTGGAACGCCTACCGGTGCCGTATTGCCATACAGCGTCGCAGGTGTGGCTGCTGGGCAAGCCGTTAGCATTAATGTGACTGTCTCACGAGTTGGTTATTCAACAACTTCAGTAACGACGACTGCAGCTGCTGCTCCGAACAACCTCCCATTAATTCCGTTGTTCGACTTTCCTGTTCCTACTACGACTGGCTTCACCGTTAACGTAATCAACTACGACGCCCGTTATGCATTCACTGCAACAGCGAGCACAGGTTACACAGCTGTCAAGTCTGCAGCTGTTGGTTCGGTCTTGCCGATTACGGTCACTGGCGTGGCACTTATCGGTCAGAGCCCGCTTCTAACAGTCGCAACCACTAGAACCACAACGCCTGCCACGGCTCGTGGGTCGAACACTGTTTCGACTTTCACGATTGCAAGCCTGGGCATTCAGTCATTGGTCAAGGCAGCACCTAAGTTAGCGGCGCCCGCCAAGGCTACTAAAGCTAAAGCTTTTAAGCTCAAGCCCAAGAAGTAGTTCATTCGATTAGGAATTCGGGCCACCGCGGTTTTTCTGCGGTGGCCCGATTTTTTTTTGGCTCATTTCGTGCCATTTATCTAACCGCGGCTCCAGAAATGTCCTTTACAAGGCCCTCCGAGCTAGAAAACTATTTTCGAGGCTTCGTTCATTTGCGTCGACCGAAACTTAAGGATAGCTGAAGCTAGGCTGATGCCTACCTGCGAGAGCAGAGCCCATTGTGGTATTTTTCCAATTGATTTACATTCAAAAAAAGGGAAAATTTCATGTTGAGTCTCAAAAAAACCCTGGCCATCGTCGCTTCGTTAGCTCTTTCAGTGACGATCGGTAACCTAAGCGTTCAGTCTGCCTCCGCGGCTGTCGTGCAGGTTTCGGTCACCAACGCGAACCCTGTCACTGACGTGACGACTGGTTCGACAGTGGCTCTAGCTGGTGTTGTCGGCGACGAGATCAGAATTTTCTCATCTGAAGCATTAGTCGCCCCGATAACGGTAAACTTTGGCGGCGCCTCTTCTCTTGCGACCCCAGTAGCCGGAATCGTAAACACTTATGCGGTTGAAATTCCAGCAGGCGCTAAGACAGCCCAACTGACCATTTCCGATCTAAACTCAGCCCACACTGCTACGACACCGTCCTTCCAGATCTGGATGTCTCGCACCGAGCCATACGAGATGCCTTCAGGACACCTCAACTTGACCTACGGAGACCTCAAGAGAATTCTCGACCAGGTCAAAATCGGCGAGGCCCACTCGACACGCACTCGCGTTGCAAACGCCACCACAAACTTCTTGAACAACCGCGCGGTCGCAACGACACCGGTTTATCCCTACGACGTGACGAGCGCGACTCGTTGTCTTACCGCGGCAGACATTGCTGCTGCGGCAACCCCGGCCTATGGTCCGACATTGCTTTCAGACCGCTACTTCTTCTCTAACCTCAACCCTTGGGGTCTTCGTCAAGTAGACGGCGCTTGCAACAACATCTCAAATGTGACGTCTGAAGTAGTTACCGCCGGCAAGTACGGTTTCGTTGGCAAGACAAACGACACTGCAAACTGGGGTGCAGCAGACCAGTTGTTCACGCGCTCATCGCCTAAAACCACAACCTCGTCCGGAAGCCAGTCTTACACCCTAAACGACGTTCAGAAGGCTTACCAGAATCCGAACAACTCTGTTCGTGATCCACAGCCACGAATCATCAGCAATATCATTTCAGACCAGTCGCCGAACAACCCTGCAGCCGTGGCCGCCGGACACGAGTCGAACGGCACCCTTTATGGCGACAGCAACCTCACTCTCGAGAACGCAGTAAACGCCACCACCGGAAACGTGACTCAGGTTGTAAAAATCGACAACGTAACCGCTGACTACAACGTTTCTGCCGGATTCAACTCGTGGTTCACTTGGTTCGGTCAGTTCTTCGACCACGGTCTAGACCTGATTCCGAAGGGTAATGCCACAGTTTTGATTCCTCTAGACCAAAACGACCCGGTTTACGTCAATAGCCCTAGCGCTCCCAACTTCATGATGTTGACACGCACATCTGACGCAAACGGCGAGAGCATCAACGAAACCACCCCATACATCGATCAGAGCCAGACTTACGGTTCGCACCCGTCACAGAATTTCTTCGTTCGCGAATACAAGTTCGCTCCGGTCACTGGTATTCCTAGCGCTAACGGTCGCCTTCTTGAAGGACTCGACCAGAAGTACACCACCCTTCCTTCGGCATGGCTAAATAACCGCACCATTGGTGGAACTCTCACACAGCCGACCGGCACCGCCGTTGATGCTGCAAACGACGGGCTCCCAACCTGGCGCGACATTAAGGCTCAGGCTCTTCTGCTTGGTTTCGCGCTTTCAGACAACGACACAGCAAACATTCCTGTGATTGCCACCGACCAGTATGGAAAGTTCATTCCATCGTCAACAGGTTTCCCTCAGATGCTATTCACTAATGGAACCGAGTTCGTTTGGGCTTCTGGTGATCGTGCAAACCCAGTTTCAACTGGAACTCCAAACAGCGTGAAGCCAGCCGGTGGCACGTCGCTTGCTGGCCGTGGCTCAGCAACCAACTGGGTAGCCGTTTCGAGCGGGCACGCATTCATCGTTGACTTCATGAACAGCGCTGTTCCTTCAACGTCACGCGGTGTTCCTCTTGCACCTGACGCCGACTCAATCATCAACTCGTTATTCAGCTCGAACACCTACTATGACGACGAGTCACTAAACCAGCACCTAGTCGCTGGTGATGGTCGTGTAAACGAGAACATAGGTCTTCAGGCCCTTCACAACGTATTCCACAGTGAACACAACACCGTTGCTGCAGACATTCTTGATGAGCTTGCCAACAACCCTGTGATCTCAGCAGAGTTCAAGAACGAGTGGTCTGGCGAGCGTCTTTATCAAGGTGCTCGCATGGTTATGGAAAGCGAATACCAGCACATGGTGTTCGACGAGTTCGCTCGCCGCCTAAGCCCTAACCTGCCTGCGTTCGTTGGCTACAACGCCGCAAACAATGGCGCTATCACAGCCGAGTTTGCTTCAGCCGTGTATCGCCTCGGTCACTCAATGTTGACCGAAACCATTCCGCGTTCAAACCCTGGCAAGGCTTATGACCCAGAGAACAACCAAGACGTTTCTCTTCTAACTGGTTTCACCAACCCAGCTCAGGGTCGCCTTCAGCGACCAATGACTATTGAGTCGGCCTCGCACTTGGGTTCTTCAATTACTTACACGTTGAAGACCGGCGAAACTGCACCATTGGTAGGCCAAATCGTCTCAGTAACCGGACTTGACACAGCAAATGACGCAAACGTGAACGTCACAAACGCAGTTGTGAGCGCAAGAAATGCAACCACATTCACCGTGGCTAGTTACTATGCCGGCGGCGCGTCAGCTTCTACCACAGCGATCGCAAACGCGGGCTCTGTTCTAACTAGCAGCTCTAAAGTTGCTTCGACGAACGGTGCGTTGCTAGCGCGGGTTGCTGTCAACGACCCAGGTTCGACTAACTTCACGTATGGTGCTTCGACCCAGACCGCGATGCTCGCTTCTGGTCTTGTCGCACAACGTGGTAACGAAATCGATGAGTTCACGACTGACGCAGTTCGTAACAACTTGCTCGGATTGCCACTCGACCTACCAGCGTTGAATATCACTCGTGGCCGCGAAGTCGGTATCGCTACATTGAACCAGTTCCGTGAGAAGACAGGCGGAACGCTTCAGCCTTATGCGTCATGGAATGACTTCATCGATGCACTTCGCTATATCGAATCCGGCGCGAATTTCCTCGCAGCTTACGGAAAGCACCCACACATCACCGGTCCAGTTCAAATCGTGACTCCGACGCGTGCCGTGTCAAACGGAACAAGCATCGTTTACGAAACCGCTGACACATCAAAGATTGTTGTTGGCGACGTAGTTTCTATCGAAGGATTCGACACATTGAATGTGAACTACGCAGTAGTCGATTCAATCGTTGACAATACTTCGTTCACGGTTACCAAGGCTTGGGCAAACTCTCCAAGTGCACCCGTAGCTTTTGCAACACGGTCAGAACTCATGACGTATGCTGCTGCAGCTATCAACAAGGCAGCAGCAACTGAGAACTCTTCAAGTGCAACTGTTACCCGCGAGCCAAACGTCGCCGAGCGTCGCACACGCGCCCAAGACGTGCTCGACCTCAATGCCGATGACGCTAACAACTTCTTGAACGGCGTTGGAGCGTGGGACAGCGCCAACAGCGGTGTCGACGACATCGACCTATGGGTGGGTGGGCTCGCAGAGAACCCATACAAGCAACCGATGATTCCTCCGATGCTTGGCCCAACTTTCCAGCACGTGTTTGAAGAGCAAATGCTCAAGCTGCACGACGGAGACCGTTTGTACTACTTGAGCCGCATCTCTGGTTCGAACCTCATCGAAGAAATTGCCGCACAGCGCTTCACCGACATGGTTCGCCGTAACACTCCTTCTGCTTCAGACATCCTCAGCAACGCTGACGCAACGGGGCTAGTTGGAATGACGTCTCCTGGCTTCAGCATCAGTGACTGCTCGTTCAGCGACCCAACCAACCTGGTTCCATCAGCGGTTCGTTGTGCAGCAAGCACGCTGCGTCTCGACGGCCTTGGAACTTTGATTCACCGAGGTCTCGACAACATCACAGCATTTGCGGATCTATCGGCTCATACCGGTAGTCGCATCGCCGGTGGTGCCGGAGATGACAGCATCCAGGGTTCAAGCGGTGATGACTACCTCAGCGGTGGTTTGAGCGGTGGAGACCTAATCCACGGTTTCTCAGGCAACGACATCCTCATGGGTGGAGCCGGTGAAGACGTTCTCGGTGGTGACGCCGGAAACGACGTCGTCAACGGTGGAGAATCTCAGCTTGGCGACCTCCTTGACGGCGGTCCCGGTGTTGACTTCATTCACAACGGAAACGCAACTGGCCCAGTAGCTTCGGCTGTTGGTGGAACTGGTGACGACTTCATTCAGGGCGGAAAAGACTCTGACCTTCTACTCGAGGGCGGTGATGGTGCCGACTGGATCGAAGGTGGTGCCAACGCCGACGCATTGATTGGTGACTTCGGATTGTTCGGTGGCGTTCTTGGAGCTCTTTCACCATTCGGTGGAAACGATGTTCTAAACGGTGGCGAGGCAAACGACCTGCTAGGTGCTGATGGTGGTGACGACATTCTTAACCTCGGTGAAGGTGTTGACGGCGCCGACGGCGGAACTGGATTTGACTTTGTCAACTACGAACGCACCAAGCGTTTCGACAATGGCCCAGCTTCTAAGCCGGCAGCCTACATCGACTTGAGCGGTGCAAACCCGAATCTCCTTGCACTTCCAGGCGATGGTTACCTCAACATCGAGGGTGCTTCTGGTGGCCCAGGTAATGACACCTTCTTTGGTAGCCTCGCAGCTGACTTTACAATCCCAACCGTTACAGGTGTCGCTGGTGCAGATGTGTTCGTTATCCCGGGGCTTGAAACGCGCGTACAGCCGGGCATGCTAGTTACCGGAACCGGTATAGCCCCTGGAGCAGTCGTGTTGGCTGTTGCAGTTGCCACCGTAAACGGCGTTACCACGACAACCGTTGACGTCAGCCTTCCAAACGCAGGTGCTGTGAACGGACCAATCTCGTTCACCACCTATGCACTGACTGCTCCGCAGACAGTTACAGGTTTGACCGAGCTCGTACGTGGAACACCTGGTTGGTTGAAGTACACGAATCTGAATCCAGCAGCCACTAAGTGGTCGGGTGGAAACATTCTTCTAGGTGGAGCCGGTAACAACTCGTTCACTCTGCTAGCTGGTCAGAACATCGTTCACGGAAGTGCTCAGCTGCGCACCTGCATCTATGTAAAGCACAACGGTGTCGAATTCAACACCGGTGCAGACACAGACTGTGCTTCTGGACGTGGTTTCTCAACGATGTCACTAATCTCGAAGCAACTAGACAAGGGACGCTTGCTTGCGAGCGATCTGCGTACCGTGAAAGAAATTGTTAGCACAAACATTGGCGTAACCGGCGTTTCTGCGACTGGGACTGCCGTAACCTACGTAGCCCCAAACAGTTTCGTAGTAGGCGACCGCGTTAACGTTTCCGGAATGAGTTCTGGGTCTTACAACGTAATCGGCGGAACCGTTACAGCGGCTACTTCTAGCACCTTCACCGTCGCAATGGCCACGGTGGCCGCATCGTTGACGCAACAGACCGGACGAGCTGGTTATTACAACACTCTTGTCGTGCCTACTGCATCGACTGCAACCACGGTTACCCGCATCACAAGCGCTTTACCTGCAGGTGCGATGACCGGGTACATGTTAACTTCGGCAGCCGGAACCGACTATGTCTATGACATAGGTGCAATCACCTTCTCGAACGCTGTAACGACAGTTGTCGCCCCTTGGGTTAGCACTCTATCGGCGCTCCGCTCGTCGGTGGGCACCATGACTCCAGCGTTCAACCCCACAGTTACTGACTACACAGTGGTTGTGCCAGCAGCGACAGCAACGGCGACCATTACTCCAACGGCATCGTCTGCTGGCGAAGTTATCCTAATCAACGCAACTCCAGTGGTTTCAGGCGTCGCTTCTCTTCCTGTTACTTTGGCTGCAGGCGCACCGACTTCGGTGATTGTGTCTGGCACTTCGGCCGATGGAACGAGTGCGACCTACTACACAGTTACGTTCGTTCGAGCGGGGTTGACTCCGACGTTCGGTGCCCGAACCTTCTCGACTGCAACGGGTCTTCTGAACTCGACCGTGTCGAACTACAACCCGCTCTACACTTACACGATCACGTCTAACGTGGGTGTCGTAAGACTGGGAACACCTGCCGGAACATCGTATCCGTACAGTGTTGCCGGTGTGGCAGCTGGTCAAAGTGTCACAATCAACGTGACTGTCTCGAGAGTTGGTTATGCGACAACTTCGACCAACACCACTTCGGCTGCTGCGGCGAATAACATGGCGCTAATCCCGCTATTCGACACTCCTGTTGCTACGACTACTGGTTTCACGGTCAACGTAATCAACTACGATGCGCGTTATGCTTTCAATGCATCTGCTAGCACCGGTTACACTGCCGTGAAGTCGGCGGCTGTCGGTTCTAAGTTGCTTATCACTGTTGCCGGCCAGGCACTTGTTGGCCAGAGCCCAGTATTGACCGTTGCAACTACCCGAACGACCGCACCTGCCACGGTTAGCGTGTCGAACACTGTATCGACTTTCACGATTGCAAGCCTGGGCATTCAGTCATTGGTCAAGGCAGCACCTAAGTTAGCGGCACCTGCGAAGGTCGCAGTTTCTACTAAGGCTGTCAAGGCCACTAAGGCTGCTAAGGCGAAAGCTTCTAAGCACAAGCCCAAGAAGTAGTACGCACCCAAGAACTTCGGGCTTCCCCTGCTTGGCAGGGGAGGCCCGTTTTCTTTAGTTGGCACTAAGGTTTCGCAAACTAGCTATTTTCAGCCACCGTGCTAATAAGATTTTCAGAAGGCTAACTTTTTAGAAAGGTCGAGGTTTTGTCTGATCAGAACTTTGCAGACGACATCGTCGCTAAGCCGCTCCGCCATCCATGGCGCTGGGTCTTGGGTGTTGCCCTCGTGGGCAGCATAGTAGCGCTCTGCGCATCCGTTTTGAGCTCTCCGAACATCGATCAGGCTACATTTTCAAAGTATCTCTTCAACGGGCTAATCATCGATGGGGCTATCAAGACCGTCTGGATCACCGCTATTTCGATGGTCGTAGCAACTATCTTGGCAACCCTCTTGGCAGTAATGCGGTTATCAGACAACCCTTTGCTCAAGACTTTTTCGCTTTTATTTGTGAACTTCTTTCGCGGAACACCTTTGCTGCTTCAGATCGTTTTCTGGGGCTTCTTGGGATTGATTTGGCCGACAACGACGATAGGCATACCCTTCACTGACATTGTGTTTTTTCAAGACAAAACCAGCAACATTATGTCGCCGATTTTTGCCGGTATCGTGGCACTCTCGTTAAACGAGGCAGCTTATGCTTCAGAAATCGTTCGGGCAGGGATATTGTCTGTTGACGTTGGTCAGGCTGAAGCAGCTAAGTCGCTAGGAATGCGAGGCGGATACACGCTTCGTCGCATCGTTTTACCGCAGGCAATGAGAGTTATCATTCCGCCAATGGGAAACGAGACAATTTCGATGCTCAAAAGCACTGCAATGCTGAGCCTGGTCGCTGTTACCGAACTTTACACGCGAGCCCAGATTATTTCAGCGACGAACTATCGCCAAGTAGAGCTCATGGCCGTTGCAGGATTCTGGTATCTAATCATGAACGCTATTCTGTCAGTTCCTCAAAGCTACCTTGAACACAAGTACGGCAGGGGAATAGCTACCCAGAACGAACGCTGGTTCAGGATTCCTGGCAGGGGAGTGAAGAAGTGAGTAGTGCGTCATCTGCAGAAAAGCGCTCTCCCAACGCAAAAATGGTTGAGATGCTCTCGGTGCGCAAGCGCTTCGGGTCAAATGAGGTGCTTCGAGGGGTTTCTCTTGAGGTCAAACCCGGGCAGGTTTTTTGCCTGATTGGCCCAAGTGGTTCAGGCAAATCGACCTTGTTGCGATGCATAAACCACCTTGAAACCATTAATGGCGGACGAATCTTCGTTGATGGTGAGCTCATGGGGTACCGCGCGGTGGGTTCGACGCTGCATGAAATGCCCGCTTCAGAGATTGCTTTGCAGCGACAGCATATCGGCATGGTCTTTCAGCGTTTCAACCTCTTTCCGCACTTGACCGCGCTCCAAAACATCATCGAAGCACCAATCGGTGTGCTGGGGTTGTCTAAAGAGGTTGCAACTTCTGAAGCCGCGGCGCTTTTGTTTCAGGTTGGGCTTGCCGACAAAGCGGATCACTACCCGTCGCAGCTCTCAGGAGGGCAGCAACAGCGCGTGGCCATCGCGCGTGCGCTTGCGATGAAGCCAAAGCTCATGCTTTTCGACGAGCCAACGTCGGCTCTCGACCCTGAGCTTGTTGGAGATGTTTTGGCTGTAATGAAACAGTTGGCCGAAAATGGCATGACGATGATTGTCGTTACCCATGAAATGGGCTTCGCACGCGAGGTTGCAGACGTGGTTGCCTTTATGGACAACGGCAGTTTGGTCGAGATAGGTTCGCCAAGCGAGGTCATCGATAACCCTCAGCATGAGCGAACCCGAGCCTTCATTCAATCTGTTTTGTAAAGATTGCGTTACACCGGCTCGAGAGTCGCAAAGCTTTCGTTATTCTTGTTATTGAAACCGCCCACCCCAAAATAGGGAGTAATCTTTGTCAATTCTCAAAACTTCAATGACTGGTGCAATTGCTGCTCTGGCTCTTCTTTCGCTAAGCGCCTGCTCAACCGGTGCGGCCACACCGAGCGAGAGTGCAAGCGCAACCGGCATCTCAGTCGACGCCGCAGCCGCAGCACTGCTACCGGAAAACTACAAAACTGACGGAATCAACATTGGTAGCGACATTCCTTATGCACCGATGGAATTGTTTGAAGAGGATGGCGTAACCGTAACCGGCCTCGACTACGACCTTTCACAGGTTCTGGCTGCAAAACTCGGCGTCGAAATCAGCTTCAACAAGCAGGCCTGGGATTCAATCATCCCGTCGGTTCAAGACGGCAAGCATGACCTAATCATGTCGGGAATGAACGACACCGTGGAGCGTCAAGCTGCTCTTGACTTCGTTGACTATTTCAAGGGAGGATTTGCGATTGTCACTGCTAAGGGAAACCCTGAGGGCATCACATCGCTAACCGACCTCTGCGGAAAAACTGCTGTGATTCAAACCCAGACTGTTCAGGGTGATTTGCTTCGCGGTCTTGACTGTGGCGACAAAGGCCCTGTGAACCTTCAGGAGTTCCCAACCGACCCTGACGCAATCACAGCGCTTATCGCCGGAAAAGGCGTTGCAGACGTAATGGATGCACCAATCGCGGCGTATGCGGCTCTTCAGCAGCCTGACAAGCTCGAACTAGTTGTCGACGTTGCCAACCCGAACGGTTACGAGCCGGTCTTCACCGGCATCGGCGTTCTCAAGAGCAACACCGGTCTGCGTGACGCCATTCAGGCAGCGTTGAACTCAGCAATCGCTGACGGTTCATACCAAGCTGTTCTAGACAAGTGGAACCTCGGTACATTCGCTGTTACCGAGGCAACAATCAACGGCACCAAGTAGTTTCAGTTCTTTTAGCGGGGATGCTCCTTGGTGGGCATCCCCGTTTTTTTCCAGATAATTAAGTGGTGCCCCAAATTCTCGAAACCCGCATGCTCACTAGCTTCAGTGACATTGAGCTGGGCAGCGCATTTTTTAGGGGGGTTTGGGGCGGCACTTCAGATGTCATTCCTGCCGACGTTGCAATCGCAAGCGGTCACGCCGGCGGATACTTCGCGGCGACCTTTGACGGCGCAAAGATTGTTGCGGCGTCCTATGGATTCTTAGGCGAACATAACGGGCGTCGAACCTTGCACTCCCACGCAACCGCATCGACTGTTGCAGGAGCTGGCTTCGACCTTAAACGTCATCAGCGCGATTGGGCTCTTGCTGAGGGTCTAGAGGCAATCACTTGGACTTTCGATCCTTTGGTTCGCCGCAATTGCTATTTCAACTTCGTTAAACTTGGTGCGGTGGCCGTGGAATACCTTGAGAATTTCTATGGTGAGATGCACGATGAACTAAACCGCGGAGACGAGTCTGACCGTTTTCTAGCGCTTCTAACTCTCGGGGCCACGACTCGAGAGTCGTCGTTAAAAACCTCTGCTATTCAAACTCTGCTCCAAAACCGTGACAACCTACCGATTTCGGTAACAGGTGCCGAGATAAATCTAGCGATTTCTGGCCAGATGAATTTCGCCATCGAACTGCCTGAAAACATCGAGGCAACACGGGCCAACCTGCCTGAGCTAGCGAAACACTGGCGAGTCAGCGTGCGCGATTTACTTTTGCCATGTTTCGAGCAGGGTGCTTTGGTAACAAGAATGATTGATAAAAAGGCTCTCGTCGTCGAGTGGCCAGAAAGTAGCACCCCTTGAAATTAGAAGCAGTTGAGCTCATTCGTTTAAATGTTCCCCTCAAATCAGCTTTTCGGACGTCTTTCAGCAGCGTCACCACTCACGAGTTGCTTTGGGTGCATGTAATCACCGACGTCGGTGAAGGTTGGGCTGAGTGCGGAGCGAATGACCGCCCTGATTATTCGAGTGAATTTCACAATGGAGCCGCCACCGTCCTCAAAGAGTTCTTTCTGCCAGACCTTTTCGCACTCGGCGCTGATCTCACTGCAGAGAGCATTGGGCCAAGTCTGGAGTGGGCTAAGGGCCACCGAATGGCAAAAGCCGCTATCGAGACAGCTGTTCTTGACGCTCAACTGCGGGCCGCTGGCATTTCATTCGCCAGTTACCTTGGAGCCACCAAATCACGCGTTCCGGCCGGTGTTTCGGTCGGAATTATGGACTCACTCGCAGAGTTGGAGGCATTTGTTGAGGGTTACCTCGTTGAAGGTTACGTTCGAATCAAGCTGAAAATCCAACCAGGATGGGACTACGAACCAGTAAAGCTGATTAGGCAGAAATTTGGTGAAGACCTGATGCTTCAGGTCGACGCTAATACTGCTTATAGGCGAAGCGATTTTGAGCTATTGAAACGCCTTGACGAGTTCAATCTCTTGCTTATTGAGCAACCACTCAACGAAGAAGACATGCTCGGACACGCAAAACTAGCTGACTATATTGAAACCCCGATTTGCCTCGACGAGTCAATCGTTTCAGCTGATATCGCCAGAGATGCCATAGAGCTCGGCGCGGTAGACATCATCAACATCAAGCCTTCTAGAGTCGGGGGATACCTCGAATCGGTTCGCATCCACGACGTGGCATTGTCACAACAGATTCCAGTTTGGTGTGGGGGAATGCTTGAGACCGGAATCGGGCGAGCAGCCAACCTCGCTTTGGCTGCGCTACCTGGGTTCACTCTTCCCGGAGACACGTCGGCCTCATCGCGCTATTTTGAGGTCGACACGACAGAGCCATTCATGCTTGTTGATGGCCACATTGATGTGCCTACCGGTCCAGGCATCGGTGTGAATCCGATTCGTTCGATCGTAGACGGTTTCACTGTCAGTCGAGAATGGGTTCGGTCAGCGTAATTACCTTTAGCGATAGAAGGTAACGGTTGCATAACCCTTCGAACTGCAAGCCTTTGCGCCAAGACGAATCTCAGGAATAGGTTCTAGCGTTAAGTAATAGCTTTTTGAGTCATTTAACGTCTAAGAAGGGCAGTTTCTTGTCACGTTTTCTTTCAATCAAATCTCTAGTCGCGTTTGTTGCCGTGTTGGGCATCTTCTTGACTGGTTCTCTAAACTCTGGTGTTGCAAGCGCAGCCGGTTTGCCCTCAACTATTCAAGTAACCGTGCATTACAATCGCGGAGACGCCGACTACAGCAACTGGAAAATCTACACCTGGAAGAACATCAAAAGTAACGACCCGCTAAACGCTGACAACGGCCGCACGGCCTTGTCCTCGACCGACTCATTCGGCGGAGTTTATGTAGTCAACGCCACTGGCATGAGCACCTTCAACAGCCTGGGATTCTTGGTTACCTATCAAAACTCTTGGACCAAGGATTTCGCAACAGATCGCTTCATTTCTAGTTTCACAAATGGAAAAGCTGAGATTTGGCTCAGGAGTGGCGACGCGACCATCTACACCAGTGAGCCAGCACCGCCGGCACCAGCGATTGCCAGCGCAACCCTCAGCAGCTTCAACAAGTTTCGCGTAATTGTGAGCCCGGCGATAGCCGTCACGAGCACCACAACCGAAGGTTTCACAATCAGCGACGGAACTTCAGACGTTCCCGTGACCGCAGCCACGGCGATCAACGCCAGCGGCGGTAACGCTTCGATTTTTGATCTCACCATTGGTTCAAATGCCGACCTTGCAAAGACCTACACCGTAAGTCACGCTGGTCTCACATCGGAGGTAGCCTCTACCGCTGGGCTGTATGACTCTCAAGCTTTTGCAGACGCCTTCACCTACAGCGGGAATGACTTGGGTAACACCTACAACGGACCAGCAAGTACCGACTTCAGGGTTTGGGCTCCGACTGCCACCGCCGTTTCGATTATGAAGCACACCAACGCCGCACAGTCTCCGACCATGGGCACCGAGCTCCCAATGACCAAGGATGTCAAAGGCACCTGGGTCTACCACTTCGAGGGCGACGCTAATGGGATGATTTATGACTACAAAGTGCACGTTAACGGTGATGTGAACTACGCCTCCGATCCTTACGCTCGCTCGAGCACAATTGACAGCGGGCACAGCGTGGTTGTCAACCTAGACCAGTCGGATCCTTCAGGCTGGAGCACGACGGTTAGCCCGGACTTCGGAAGCGGAAACACCGACGCCACCATTTATGAGTTGCACGTTCGCGACTTATCTTCTAACGCCAACAGTGGAATTCCCGTTGCGCACCGCAAGAAGTATCTGGGTCTGACTGACCTCAACACCAGTTACAGTTACCAAACTTCTAAAGTGCAGATTGTCAAAGGGCAATACAAAACCGTTGTCACTAAATACAGCACACCAACCGGCATCTCTGCGATCAAGGCTCTCGGGGTTACCCACGTCGAGTTCTTGCCGGTATACGACTTCAACAACCTTGGCGAAGGTGGCTCTGAGAGCGACCCTCCTTTCAACTGGGGCTACGACCCGGTTAATTACAATGTGCCTGATGGTGGCTACTCGAGCGATCCGACGAACCCATACACCCGAATCACAGAGTTGAAGCAGGCAATTCAGACTGTGCACACTCAGGGCATGCGAACCATTATGGACGTCGTCTACAACCACGTGTCTGATGCATCAGCATTTAGCCAAGAGCAGATTGTGCCGGGCTACTTCTTTAGGCGCGGCCCGGACGGCGCGCTCACGAGTGCGAGTGGTTGCGGCAACGACGTTAACTCGGAGCGCTCGATGGTCCGCAAGTTCATTGTCGACTCGGTTCTCTATTGGGCAAAGGAATATCACTTTGATGGATTTAGATTTGACCTGATGGGGCTTCTAGATGTCACGACTATGAATCAAATTCGCGCCGGGCTAGACGTAATTGACCCAAAGATTTTGGTCATTGGTGAGGGTTGGAACATGGGTACCGCAACTGAACCTGCAAACCAACTCGCTGCTTCAAAGCTGCCGAACATTGCGTTCTTTAACGACCAAATCCGTGATGCGACAAAGGGCTCGGTTTTCAATGCGGGCGAGAAGGGCTTCGTGCAGGGTAACACCGCATCTGCCGACAGCGTTATTGCCGGCATCGTCGGGCAAACCAACTTCGGCGGACGCACGTCTGCGAACTGGCTTGCCACTTCGCCAGGTCAATCAGTCAACTATGTTGAAGCTCACGACAACCTAACTCTTTGGGACAAACTCAGTGCCAGCATGAACGGCAGCAACAAGGCAACGAGAATGCTGGCCGCCAACCGTCAAGCCGCAGCTATTGTGTTCACCTCTCAGGGTGTTCCGTTCATGCAAGCCGGCCAAGAGTTCTTGCGAACCAAGAACGGCGACGATAACAGCTATGCCTCAAGCGATAGCGTAAACGGAATCAACTGGACCACTCGAGCGGTCAATGCCAGCACAGTGAACTACTACGCTGGCCTGATTGCTCTTCGCAAAGCGCACCCAGCTTTCCGAATGAAAACCGCGGCGGCAATCAATAGCAATATTGCGGTGTCTACATCGACCAAGAACGTGATTCGTCAGGTTATCAACGGCACAGCATCGGGTGACAGTTGGAAACAGATTGTGGTACTTCACAACGCGAACAGCTCTGCGGTCACAATCTCGTTGCCCTCGAAAGCGACCTGGTATGTAGTCGTAAACGGCACATCAGCAGGAGTTAAGACGCTAGCAACCCTGAAAAGTACAAACAAGGTCGTCGTTCCAGCGATGACCAGTTTGGTTCTGCGCAAGTAGTTCTAGTCGCTAAGTCTTAAGACAATCTTTGAGAGGAGCTCTGGGTTTTCCAGAGCTACCTCGATAGGGTTCTCGCTCATCCAGACTTTCCGATAATTGTGGTTCTCCGTCTCATTAAGAGGCCAGTTTGTTCCGCTGGAAATCTTCCACGATAGTTCAACTGCTTCGTCGACCGGAGTTCCTCTGGCCCTCAGGTGCTTCACCGTCTCGACAACGGCGTCCAGGGGTGAAGGTTCTGACACTGGCCAGTCGCTCCCATATGTCGTGAACACACCCGCCTTCACCAAGGCTGTGAAGTCGCCTATTCGCTCACTGGTTGCCTCAGGCAATAGAGCCCGCGATCGGTCGCGTTCAGGGTCTTGCCGCAGCCACTGGGGGCTTATGACGACCTCAACACCTAGCTCGGCTGCCCTCACGGCATCTGTCTTCTCAACGAGCTCTGCATGGGCAATCACTGGCTTTCGATTGCCGCTCCACAGTTTCAAAGTTCTTGCTGCCTCAATAACCTCTAGCGCCTGTCGAACGGCGGCGTCGCCGACAGCGTGAAAGTGTGGCCTTAGGTCAGTGGAAATTCTCGAGAGTCTTGCAAGCAACGCGTTCAGTTCGTCGTTTGACCAGATAAGGCGGCCAGACGTTCCGTCGCGGTAGTTGTCGATTAGGGCCGCGGAGCGGGCACTGAGAACTCCGTCTAAAAAAATTTTTATGCCCGCAACCTTAACGAGGCTTGCTGAATCGTCGCTCAACCAATCATTCAAGAGGAGCTGAAGGTAGTCAAACTGGCTTGCGGCCTCATCTTTTGACGCTCTGACCCATAGTTCAAAGGGCATCTTCAGGATGTCTTGGCGAGCTGCCTCTAGATAGACCTCTCCCATTCCGGGGTCAATCCAAGCGTCAGAAGCAGCAAATATGCCGTTGGCCAAAAGCCGGTTTTGTGCGGTCTCCAAGTGTCTCAAATCTCGCTCGAGCGCTATTTGTGATTGAACATCCAACACAACCTTCATTGCACTCCATTCGAGCAAAAGGCCGGTTGGTCGCCCGGATTCGTCGCACACTATAATCCCATCTTCGAGGGATGGGGCCTCAGCTGAAAGCCCAGACACCTTAAGCGCGGCGGAGTTAACCCACAGGGCGTGGTGATCTTTAGAGTGCAAAGTTATTGGAATGTCTCGTGAGACGACATCTAATGTTGCCGCCAAAAAAGATGGAGATATCGATCGATCGAAGGGAGACGCATCAATCCACTGCGTATCGGGATTCTTTCGTAGAAAGCTAGCGAGGGATTCGACGATCTCAGAGACTGTAGTGCATCCACTCAAGTCGAGCGAGTCTAATTCGCGAGCCGCAAAGAGTGGATGGCAATGTCTATCTTCAAATGCAGGCGCGAGCCAGCCGCCGTCGTCAGAACGTTTAAGCCAGTGAGCTTGATTCATTTGCCAATGATTTTTCGCGTAGGTAACAACCCGCGCAGAGCGATTCATAAGTCACATCAAACCCATCGATAGCGACCTGATCGCCTGTGAACACGAATTTGGCATCAACCAATCTGGCGTTGAATAGAGCTTTGCGACCACAGCGACATATTGTCTTGAGTTCTTCGATGCTGTGTGCAATCTCAAGCAATCGCAGGCTTCCGGGAAAACCCTTGGTCAAGAAATCACCTCGAATTCCGTATGCGAGCACTGGCACGCCGTCTAGCACTGCAATCTCCATTGCTTGGTCGGCTTGTTCGCTGGTTAGGAATTGAGATTCATCCAAGAGCAGGCAGGCGATCTTTTTTCCGGTGCGTTGTTCCGCCGCCTTTGAGTAGAACGCGAAGTCCTCACGGAGGTTTGCTGTCGGAACGATCAAAAAATCAACTTCACGGGTAACCCCCAGACGAGAAATAATTGATTTGTCGCCGCGGATGTCAATCGACGGCTTAGCAATCAATACGACTTGAGATCTCTCTTCGTAGTTGTAGGCCGCCTGCAAAAGTGCGGTGCTTTTTCCGCTGTTCATCGCTCCGTAGCGAAAATATAACTTGCTCACCAGAATATGCTACAGGCTAGAAAATCACGCCTTGACGGCTAGACAACTTGCACATAAATTGAAACTCTAAACACCGGTTAGAACGTTGGGGAAGACGCTTCTAAAATCGGAGGTTTGAAATGTCTTACAAAAATGCAAAGGTCGACTTTTGGCTACAAATTCATGCTGTTCCAGTGTCGAGTTCCGGCCTCGCAGAGTCTATTCTTACTGAGCTACTTAATCGGAAAATTAGTTGGTTCTGGGATGAGCTGCCGGGCGCAACATTTCGAAACCTTTGCTCAGCGAACCAGTTAGCATCAGGGGCATCCAGCTCCGAGGTGCTTGTGTCGTGCTGGGTGTCTTTCTCGGGCGATGCATCGCTCGTCGGCGAGATTGCTTCGAGATTACGAGCTATATCGGGAATCCTCTTTGAGATCTCGTATGCTTTTAGCGGTCAGGCGATGGGGGAGCGGATGTGCTACACGCCGTCGCTCGGGCTTTATAGGGCCAGTCTCGACGAATGCGGAAATCAAGTTTTCAACGAAAACCAGCTGGCCAGTTTGCTCGCCCACCGAGTAGAGACAACGCAATTAGAGGAATCTCTTAGGCAGCTTCTTGGTGTCGAATGGGACATCCAATTAGAACCGCTTCGCAGTGCAAAAGCTGTCGATGAGGAAAGGCAATCGCTAGCTAGTTGATTGCGATTCGTAACTTCTGAATACCACAACCGCGTTGTGTCCGCCGAACCCAAATGAGTTGCTAATGGCCAAGATTGGGCCGTCCGGAAGAGCTCGCGCAGTTGTCGCTACATCTAGAGGAATCGCGGGGTCTTGGTCATCAAGGTTGATAGTCGGGGGAGCAACTCGGTTGTGAAGCGCCAGGACCGTAAATATGGCTTCAACAGCGCCTGCGCCGCCGAGAAGGTGACCGGTTGAAGACTTCGTGGCTGAAACCACGATTTTGTTCAGGTGCTCGCCAAAGACCCTCTTGAGGGCGACATACTCGGCAATGTCACCGACGGGTGTGCTGGTCGCGTGGGCGTTGATGTGAACAACGTCTTGTATCGACGCATCTGCCTGCTTAAGAGCAGCTATCACAGCTCGAGCAGCGCCGGTGCCTTCGGGGTCTGGTGCCGTGATGTGATAGGCGTCAGAAGTAACAGAGCCACCAACGAGTTCGGCATAAATCTTTGCCCCGCGAGCGATGGCATGTTCTTCGGTTTCGAGAACAAGTGCCGCGCCACCCTCGCCCATTACGAAGCCGTCACGATTCACGTCGTAGGGGCGAGAAGCCTTTTGGGGCTCATCGTTGCGCTTAGAAAGGGCGTGCATGGCCGCAAATGCAGAGATCGGCAGTGGATGGATGGCGGCCTCACAACCACCAGCAACGACCACGTCAACTGCTCCGCTTAACAACCTATCGAGCGCGTTGGCAATGGCCTCGGTGCTTGATGCACAGGCAGAAACGGCTGTTCTTGCTCCACCTCGGGCCGAAATGTCCATTCCGACGGCTGCGGCCGGCCCATTGGGCATGAGCATCGGAACAGTCATCGGTAATACTCGGCGCGGGCCACGCTCTTTGAGAGTGTCAAACGCATCCAGAAGGGTCCAGACGCCGCCGATACCGGTTGCAAACTCTACAGCCAATCTCTCTGGAGCTACTTCTGGGCTGCCGGCGTCTGCCCAAGCTTCACGAGCGGCAATCAGGGCAAACTGACTTGACGGGTCAAGCCTTTTTACCTCTTGAGGTGTCAAAATTTCGCTGGCGGCAACCTTAGCCTGGCCAGCAAATGTAACTGGAACCTCATATTGTTCAATCCACGGTTTGTCGAGCGTAGTTATGCCAGACTCACCAGCAAGGAGTGCTTGCCAGGTAGATTGTGCGTCGCCACCGAGAGGCGTTGTAGCGCCTATTCCGGTGACAACAATTTTGCGGCTCAAGATTATTAGCCTTGTGCGCCAACGATGAAGTTAACAGCGTCACCAACGGTGATTAGGTTCTTCACTTCTTCGTCTGGAATCTTGACGCCGAATTTGTCTTCTGCATTCACAACGATTGTCATCATTGAGATTGAGTCGATGTCAAGGTCGTCAACGAATGATTTGTCTAGGGCAACTGCGTCTGCGGCAATGCCTGTCTCATCGTTTACGATCTCAGCGAGACCAGCTAGAACTTCGCTCTGCGAAAGGGCCATGTTACTTCTCCTTTGTGGTGTTTATTAATCTTGAATAGTTTAAGGCATCACGACGACTTGAGCGCCGAAGGCAAGCCCCGCGCCAAAACCAATTTGTAACGCCAAGCCGCCAGATTTCACAGCGCCAGACTTCAACAGGGCGTCCATTGCCAATGGAACGCTAGCTGCTGAGGTGTTACCGGTGTAAACGATGTCTCGTGCAACCACGACGTGCTCAGGCAGCTTAAGTTGTTTGGCTAGCTCATCGATGATGCGAATGTTTGCTTGGTGGGTCACCAGTGCGTCCAGCTGATCGGCAGTAACGCCAGCAGCCTCTAGCGCCTGATTTGCAACCTTTGCCATCTCCCAAACTGCCCAGCGAAACACTGTTTGACCCTCTTGGCGAATTGTCGGCCAGGCTGATGTGCCATCACGCAACTCCAACAGCGATGCGCTCATGCCCACGGCGTCCCAGTGTGATCCGTCACTCCCCCAAACGGTTGGCGAGATTCCGGGCGTATCGCTCGGGCCAACAATGGCAGCCCCTGCTCCGTCTCCAAGCAAAAACGAGATGGTTCGATCGGTTGGGTCGATAAAGTCGCTTAGCTTTTCGCCACCCACGACCAAGACATATTTGGCCATGCCAGAGCGAACGAATGCGTCTGCTTGAGCAATTCCATAGCAGTACCCAGCGCAGGCTGCCGAAATGTCAAAAGCCGGGGCCGGGTTGGCGCCAATTTTGTCGGCTAATAGTGCTGCCGCAGAAGGTGTCTGGTGTGGGTGAGTTATCGTGCTAAACAACACCGCGCCAATTTCAGATGGTTCGATGCCGGCAGCCGCAATTGCCTGGTTCGAAGCGTCGACTGCCATGTCCATCAGGCTCAAGTCTTTGCTGGCTCGACGGCGCTCGATAATGCCGGTGCGCTGGCGAATCCATTCGTCGCTCGAATCAATTGGGCCAGCAACGTCATCGTTTGTCACGATGAGGTCTCCGCGAGCCGCCCCAAGGCCATAGATTCTAGAAAACTGCACCGGTGTGTACTGGTTTAGTTGCGGGTGCGACATTTTGCCTCGGTTCGGTAATAGCTGTTAGCTGTGGTTTGAAATAAGTGCGATTGCCGCGTCAAGCTGATCGGGGCTCTTTAGGGCGATAGTTTCGACACCGGGCATCGAGCGCTTAGCCAACCCGGTCAAAGTTCCGCCGGGGCACACTTCGATGATTGCGGTTATGCCAGCTTCTAACATGGCGGCCATCGTTAAGTCCCAACGCACCGGGTTAGAGACCTGTTTAACAAGCGTTGAAACATATTCAGCGCCGGTCTTCATGAGCTTGCCTCCGGCATTTGACCATAGGTATCGAGAAGGGTCATTAAAGTGCAGCGTTTCGGCATAGCTTTCGAGTTCGGTCATCGCTGGTTGCATATATCTAGTATGAAAGGCGCCGGCGACCTGCAACTGAATCACCCGCGAGCCGACTGGCCCTTCGGCAACCAGCTCAGCGATGGCCTCCGAGCTTCCGGCAGCGACGATCTGGCCGGCGCCGTTGTAGTTAGCTGGCTCGAGTCCGAGGTCTGCTAACCGTGCCTCAACGACAGATTGTTCACCGCCCAAAACAGCGGCCATACTGGTTGATTCGAAAGCCGCAGCTTTTGCCATGGCGAGGCTGCGAGCTTTTACAAACAAAATTCCCTGTGACGGAGTGAAAATGCCCGTTGCAACCGCTGCCGTAATCTCGCCGACAGAGTGACCGGCAACACCGGCAACGTTTTTTGTAACCGCACCGCCTTCACCAAACAGAGCTGCGAGCGATGCAACGCCCGCGCTTACGATAAGAGGTTGCGCTACTGCAGTGTTTCGAATCGTATCAGCGTCGCTAATCGTGCCGTGTTCTATTAGGTCAAGGTTTGAAGCAGCCTGTTGAGACTCGATCGACTCTCTAAAGGAATCAACTTCAAGCCAAGGCGAGAAAAAACCGGGAGTTTGAGAGCCTTGGCCAGGGCAGACAATCGCAAGCATTCTTAAGCGTCTCCGCCAGTGTTACCAGAGGTACCGGCGTTTACGTCGTGCAGGCGATAGCGGTCGATTGCCAGCTGAGGAATAGCTGCGTCGACTTTGCCTTGAGAAACTAGTTGCTCGAGGACTCTGACGACAATTGAAGGCCCATCGATTTTGAACGCGCGACGTGCAGCAGCTCGGGTATCTGAGAAACCGAACCCATCAGCGCCGAGCGTTGCATAGTCACCCGGCACCCAATTGCGAATCTGATCTTGAACCTGGTGCATCCAGTCACTCACGCCGAGTACTGGCCCCTGCGTTTCTGCCAGCCTTCGGGTGACGTAGGCCGGTTCCACAGTTTCATTTGGATACAAGAACTTACGTTCGTCTTTCAGAAGCGCTTCGCGGCGAAGTTCTGTCCATGAAGTTACAGACCAAACGTCTGCCGAGACACCCCAGTCGTTCTGAAGCAGGTGTTGAGCCTCGAGTGCCCAGTTCACTCCTACGCCCGACGCCAAGATTTGAGCCTTGTGCCCTGAGGAATCGTTTCGGCTGATGCGGTGGATGCCCTTGAGGATTCCCTCAACATCGACGTCGGCCGGTTCTGCAGGCTGAACGTAAGGCTCGTTGTATACGGTCATGTAATAAATGACGTTTGGATCTACGTGAGCCCCTCCATACATGCGCTCAATTCCGGCTCGAACGATGTGGCCAATTTCATAGGAGTATGCAGGGTCATAAGAAATTACAGCGTTATTCGTCGCCGCCATCAAGAGGGAATGACCGTCGGCGTGCTGCAAGCCTTCACCGGTGAGGGTGGTGCGCCCTGCAGTCGCGCCAATCATGAAGCCGCGCGATAGTTGGTCAGCTGCCGCCCAAATTGCGTCTGCGGTGCGCTGGAATCCAAACATCGAATAAAAGACATAGAACGGGATAGTCGGCTGCCCCTGAGTTGCGTAACTCGTCGCCGCGGCGGTGAAAGCTGCTACCGACCCGGCTTCGTTGATGCCGGTGTGTAAGATCTGCCCGGTTGCGCTTTCCTTATAAGAGAGGAGCAATCCGCGATCCACAGACAGATAGTTTTGCCCTTCTGGGTTGTATATCTTGGCGGTCGGAAAAAAAGCATCCATGCCGAAGGTTCGCGCTTCGTCAGGAATAATCGGCACGATTCGGTGTCCGAAGTCTGGTGCACGCAACAGGTCTTTTAGCAGGCGCACAAATGCCATGGTCGTGGCAACTTCTTGGGTGCCTGAGCCAGACTTCGAGATGGCGTAGGTTGATTCGGCCGGGAGAGCGAAGTCCACATATTTGCTTCGACGCTCGGGCAAATAGCCTCCGAGCGCGCGACGCCGTTCATGCAGGTACTGAATCTCGGGAGCATCTTGACCGGGGTGGAAATATGGCGGTTGGTAGGGATTCTCTTCGAGTTGTGAATCGGTGATTGGAATTCGAAGTTCGTCGCGGAAACCTTTGAGATTGTCAAGGGTCATCTTCTTCATCTGGTGAGTGGCGTTGCGCCCTTCAAAAGATTTTCCGAGAGTAAAGCCTTTGATTGTCTTGGCCAAAATGACAGTCGGCTGGCCCTTGTGTTCCATTGCTGCCTTGTAAGCGGCGTAAACCTTGCGATAATCGTGCCCGCCACGCTTTAGCCCCCAAACCTCGTCATCGCTCAGGTGCTCAACCAGTTTGAGGGTGCGAGGGTCGCGGCCAAAGAAGTTCTCGCGAACAAACGCGCCATCCTCGGTCTTAAAGGTTTGATAGTCGCCGTCTGGTGTGGCGTTCATAAGGTCTACTAGAGCACCGTCGGTGTCGTTTTGAAGCAGTGCGTCCCACTCACGACCCCAAACCACTTTGATAACGTTCCAGCCCGCGCCTCTAAAGAAGCTCTCGAGCTCTTGAATGATTTTGCCGTTGCCGCGAACAGGGCCGTCGAGACGCTGGAGGTTGCAGTTGACGACGAAAGTCAGGTTGTCGAGACCATCGTTAGCGGCTAGCTGAAGTGCGCCGCGGCTTTCAACCTCGTCGAGCTCGCCGTCGCCCAGAAAAGCCCAGACGTGCTGCTCTGCCGCCGAGTCTTTTAGACCGCGACCTGTCAAATAACGGTTGAACTGTGCTTGATAAATTGCGTTGATTGGCCCGATGCCCATCGAAACAGTAGGGAACTGCCAAAAATTTGGCATCAATCTCGGGTGTGGATAACTAGATAGACCGCCGCCGACGTGCGACTTCTCTTGTCTGAATCCATCTAACTGTTGGGCTGACAGCCGACCTTCTAGAAAAGCGCGAGCGTAAGGGCCGGGGGAGGCGTGCCCCTGGATGAAAATCTGGTCGCCGCCAGAAACGTGGTCTTGGCCTCTAAAGAAATGGTTGAAGCCAACCTCGTAAAGCGATGCAGACGAGGCGTAGGTAGAAATGTGACCACCAACGCCGATTCCAGGGCGCTGAGCGCGGTGAACCAACATTGCAGCATTCCAACGCATCCATGCGCGGTATGTGCGCTCGACCGCTTCGTCGCCAGGAAACTCTGGTTCGTTTTCTGGAGCAATGGTGTTTAGGTAATCAGTCGTTGGCACGATTGGAACGTTGAGCTGCAACTCGTGAGAACGACGCAAGAGGTTCAACATGATCTCGCGAGCACGGCCCCTGCCGTGTACACGAGCCACGGCGTCTAGAGACTCAAGCCACTCTTGGGTTTCATCAGGGTCTTGGTCTGGTTTGCCAATTGCGTAGGCGTCGTGGTTGTTAATCGACACTGAGGTCCTCTTTCTTGTCAGCACCTTGTTGGTGCTCAGAACGGCTTTGCCTGTGACTTTGGGTTTAAGTCTTAAGGCACAAGTTTATGCCTTGAATGGGAATGGTTAGGTAATCTTGAGGGGTTGCAATGGCACGAGCCACATTTTTATTGACCTACCGAAAGCGATCAAATGACACTCATCATTGGCGAAGCAGCACCAGATTTTTCTCTTGTCAACCAGTTTGGCGACACCATTACCCTGTCTGAGTTCAAGGGAGTGAAGCCTGTTGTTGTAGTTTTCTACCCATTGTCGTTTTCGGGTATCTGCACAGGTGAACTCTGCGAGCTCCGCGACGACATCGGCAAATTCGATCGCGCTGGCGTTGAACTGCTAGCTATTTCGGTAGACAGCAAGTTTGTTCAAAAACAGTACGCCGACCATGAGGGATTCAAGTTCTCAGTTCTCGCAGACTTTTGGCCACACGGTGGCGTCGCTCAGAGCTACGACGTATTTTTGGCCGAAGCGGGAATTGCGAACCGTGCAACCTTCGTCATCGATAAAAACGGACTAATCGCAGCAAAGTTCATCACAGCGCCGGGCCAGGCACGGTCGGTTTCTGACTATGACCGCGCTCTAGCCACCCTTAGTTAGAGATTTGCCAAGCCTCTGCAAAAAGGCTAGGCTCTTCTTCGGGCCTTTAGCTCAGTTGGTAGAGCGCCACGCTTACACCGTGGATGTCATCGGTTCGAGCCCGGTAGGGCCCACAAAGAAAACCCGCTTCATACGAAGCGGGTTTTTTGTTACTTCTAGGTAGACTTTCGCTATGGATTCGGTAAGTTTTATCCCTCCCGCAAGACGGTCTCTTAGCGACGAAGAGTTGGCGAAACTGCTCGACCAACCGCATTCTGAAACCAACAGTGTTCTAGAGGCTATGCAGCTTCTCGAGGATCAAACCGCTCTTAGGGCCGAGGATGACGCACTCGCCGCTGCGTGGTGCGCACAGATGCGAGAAGTCAATACTTACGAATCAATCAACGCTCTGAACTCATTTCTCGGCCTACCTCTTCTCGCACCGGTTGAGACTCCAGCGCAGGAGCCCGCTCTCGAGGTAACACTTCCGCTTGCTCCCGAGGCTGCGACCGAAGCTGCTCCAGAAGCTGCTCCCAAATCACTTTTTGATGAAATCGCTGAAGCCTCTGGCGCATCGCCGTCGCAAATAGCTATTGAAGAAGCCATCGACTTAGGGCCTGAACCTTCGCAGACGTTGGTTCCTGTGGTTGAGGTTCCTGTGGTCGAGGTGCCTGAGCCTGAACAAGAAGTCGCACCTTTAACGCCTGAAGCAGACCCGATTCCTCAAGCGCAAGGGATATTTCCTCTGGTTCCAGTGCCGCCGAAGGTTCCGTCAATCGTCAATGCGTCTGAGGCTCCTGTCGATGACAACGCAGAGCAAGCCGCATCCGAGGCTGAAGAAGTCGAAGCGGTTGACTCGGTCAGCGATTTCGATGTTCTGATTGGAATTGCGCCGCAATCCTCGTCTGACTTTTTAGACGAAGCAAGGGCTTCAGTTTCTACCGCCCACAGCGCTTCATCAAATCAACATGCTTCTTCTCTCTTTTTCAACTGGCTACCTATTTTCGGCTCGGTAGCTCCAGTTCTGATTGCCGTTTATCTGCATTCACTGGGTCTAAGCCTCTCTGAAAGCCTTCTGGCTCTCAGCGCGGCCATCCTCGCAGCTTTTGTAACGACCACCACCGGAGCAATCGCCGGTAAACGTTCCGGTTTGCAAACTTTCATTGTCTCGCGCGCAACTTTTGGCGTTTACGGAGCGCGCATCCCAGCAGCGGTGTTCGCAATCTTGAAACTCGTTGCGGCTTCGTTGATGGTTTTGCTGTTAGTTATAGCGAGCAATAAGGCCCAGGATGGATGGTCTGTCGAGGGAGTTACTGCAACACGCTGGCAGGTGGGTCCAATCTCGGTAGCCCTTTGGCAAATAATCATCGGTGTTTCGGTCATCGTGGTTACAGCAATTTCGTTTGTAAAACTGAGTTTCGTGAAGTTCCTGAATCTTCTAATTGGATTAGTCGCATCGGTAGCAGTATTCGCTGCCTTGGCTTTGCAACTTTTCTCTGTGGGCTTCGAATACCACTTCTATTACATTGAGTCGTGGCCAATGACTCTTGGGGCGTCGGCCGTTGCCTTTGCCGGGCTCGGCACGCTTTGGTCTAGCAGTGGTGCCGACTTCGCGTTTGGCCTTCACAAAACCATTCGAGGGTCCCGAGTTATTGGTTGGTCATTTTTGAGCTTGTTCTTGTTGCCGGCAGCCATCGGTTTCGCAACTCTTCTTGTCTTGCAAAACCAATCAATAAATTATGAGCTGCTTGGGCTTGCGAGCATTTTGCCAGCGCAGCTCAGAGCTTACGGTTTCGCAGTTCTAGCTTCTGTGCTCCTGTTGCTTGCGTCACTTGAACTGCGGTCGACGCGTTTTGCTCTAACAGCGGTGCATGACTGGTTTGGCTCCAACCTAGCCAGGGTGTTGCTGGCTTTTGCATTCGTGATCCTCAGTCTCGCAGGCTGGCATTTCTATAGCACTCAGGGCATCCTCTATAACCTCCGTGACTACGCTCTGATCTGTTCAGTTCCAGTAACCGCGTGGTTAGGCATCTTCACCGCCGACACGCTACTTAGGCGAATTGCGTTCCACGAAGTCTCGCTTACGAGAAGTTACGGCTTCTATGGCAACTTCAATTGGATGAACATTCTAGGATGGCTTCTTGCCACCGAGCTCGGCCTAGGCTTCGTGTCAAGTTCTCTGCAGGAATTCCAGTGGACGGGCTTTTTGTCGAAACTTACCGCTGACCCAGCTTTTTGGTTAGACGCAAATATCGGACTCGCGCTTGCTTTTGCAATCGGAGTTTTGATGCCACTCGCGCTTGGAATTCCGAGAATCCGTCGCCAAGAGGCCGAAGTTTTGGCAATTGAATCAAGGCGCTATGAGTTACGCGATGTTTTAGTTGTCTCCGAGCCGACTGTGACCACCTGACCCGATGGCTACTTTGAATGAGCTGATTCGAAGCTTCGAGGCGCTTTGGCCCCTTTCTGGCGCCGAATCTTGGGACTCACCGGGTCTGGTGTCAGGAGACCTGAGCCGCCACATCGATAGGGTTTTGCTATCTGTTGATGTAACTCATGAGTTGGTGGTCGAAGCCGCCGGAAAATACGACTTAATTTTGGCTCACCACCCATTCATCATGCGCGGCGTTTCAACATTGTCACAGGGCACCCCAAAGGGCCGAACGTTATCTACCGCAATAAGATCTGACCTGGCAATTTATTCCGCTCACACTAACGCAGACGTTGTTACACACGGAGTGTCTTCGACTTTGGCCTCAGCGCTCGGGGTTGAAGACGCGGTTCCGTTGGTTCAAACCTCAGCCTCTGAGGGTCACGGCCGAGTCGGCAATCTAGCGAGTCCGACGACATTGGGGGAGTTTGCCCAGCTTGTCGCGCGAGTGCTCCCGGCTTCCGCTTCTGGAGTGAGAGTTGCAGGCGATTTTTCTCAAGTGGTTCAAAGGGTTGCGGTTTGCGGTGGAGCTGGCGATAGCTTTATTTCACAGGCCGCCGAAAGCAACGCCGATGTCTACGTCACCGGAGACCTGAGGCACCACGTTGTGCAAGACGCACGCGAACAGGCGCATCTAAACGGTGGTGTTCCGGCGCTCATCGACGTTTCACACTGGGCGTCAGAGTGGCTATGGCTTGAAACAGCCGCTAAGCAGCTTAGAAACATGCAACCGCATACAACATTTGACGTCAGCGATCTGCGCACCGACCCATTTGATTTCGTAGTAACGCAGTAGTTCGGGAGCCTAATGAAAGCCACACAGAACCAGCAACAGGATTTACTTCACCTTTACACGCTTGAGAGTGAGATCGAACGCAAGAGAGCCGCTATCCAATCGATTTTGGAAAGTCCAGAGCTCGCGTCACTCCGCGATTCGCAGCGGAGCCAGGCAACCGCTGTTATAACCGCACACAACGGCGTTGAAGCCATCGAGCTAGAGCTCAAAAGGGCAAACGCCGACCTTGACTTGGTTACCCAACGAGTAAAGCTAGATAAAGATCGTCTGGGCAGCACAGCGTCGGCTAAGGACGCCCAGGGCATTCAAAGTGAGCTCGAATCATTAGCCAAGAGACAATCGGAACTTGAAGACGTGACGCTCATCATTATGGAACGTCTCGAAATTGCGTCGAAGCAGCTTGAGGAGCTCAAGGCTAGCAAAGCGGATATCGACCAATCCCTTCTAGCACTTGAAACCGATGGGCAAAAAGAGATCAACAAACTCAAGTCTGGGGGCGAACTTTTAGTTCAGGAACACAGCGCCCTTCGCCTGCGAGTAGCGCCAGAACTTCTAGAGGTTTACATCAGACTGTCGAAGCGTGGGGTTCCGATTGGACGCCTTCAGGGGCGCGAGTGCGGCGCTTGTCGCATGGCCATGGGCGCTAACGCGTTTGAAACACTGTCACACCTAGCCGCCGATGAATTTGCGGCCTGCCCCGAATGCCAAGCACTATTGGTTCGCTAGAAAATTGGCAAAGTTCATAATCGAAGCTGATGGTGGGTCGAGGGGGAATCCAGGAAGCGCCGGTTCAGGGGCCGTGGTCATCGACGCTGCGACGGGCGAACTGGTCGCCGAGGTTGCTCGCTACATAGGCGTTGCGACCAACAACGTTGCGGAATACACAGCGCTGATTGCAGGTCTCGAGGTTTGCAAGACCTTGGATGCCCAGGCGACGGTTGACGTTCGTATGGACAGCAAGTTGGTCATCGAGCAGATGTCGGGTCGCTGGCAGATCAAACACGCCGACATGAGGGTTTTAGCTGCGCAGGCACGAGAGCTTGCGATTGGGCGAGTAGACAGCTTTGTCTGGATTCCTCGGGAACAAAACTCGTTGGCTGACGCACTGGCGAACCGAGCGATGGATGACATGGTCGACAGCACCATACTGTTTAGAGACGGTAGTGCTAAGTCGTTTGCTCCAATGGCTTCGGTTGCCGAGTTCAACAGTGAACTTCCGTCTTCGGTTCGCGCGCCGGGGGGAGTCACGTCGAAACTGACCACGCTAATTCTTGTGAGGCACGGGCGAACAGCGATGACCGAAACCAAGAAAATTTCTGGTCGTGGCGGAGAAAACCCGCCGCTTTCAGAGGCAGGCCGTTCTGACGCGGCGAAAGCGGCGAGGGCTATTGGCGAAATCGGTGTCTCGGGGCCTTGGGCACACCTTAAGCGACCAAGCGCAATCGTATGTTCGCCCATCTTGCGAGCGGTTGAAACCGCGACCATTATTGGGGCGCCGCTCTCGATTTCGCCCATTTCTATTGACGAACTTGCCGAAATCTCATTTGGTGACTGGGACGGCCTGACCAATGACGAAGCGCGGGCGGCGAATGCAGAGGTTTTCGAGGAGTGGAGAGGCTCGTGGCAGGTTAGTCCACCAGGGGGCGAATCACTAAGCGATTTCGATCAGCGGGTAATGCTGGCAAAATCGAATATTCTCAAGCAACACCCAGGCGAAACAGTCGTTGTGGTGTCTCACGTAATGCCGACACGTGGTTTTATTCGCAACGCATTCGACGCCGGAATTTCTGCATACTGGCGACCTCAAATTTCACCCTGCTCGATTTCGGTGATTAGGTTTTGGGGCGACGAGTCGGCCGAGATTCTCGCTGTTAATGCAACCTCACATCTCGCCGAGTAGGCTTTATAACGGATGGGCCGGCTAGACGATCGCGGCAGCGCAAGCTGACGAGGAACGTCCGGGCTCCGCAGAGCAAAACGGTGGGTAACGCCCACCCGGTGTAAACCGCGAGACAGTGCAACAGAAAGCAGACCGCCGCAGCAATGCGGTAAGGGTGAAACGGTGGTGTAAGAGACCACCAGCGCATCAGGCAACTGGTGCGGCTATGTAAACCTCGTTTGGAGCAAGGTCAGACAGAAGGCTTAGGCTGCTCGCTCAGCCTTCGGGTAGGCCGCTAGAGGGTGTCGGTAACGGCATTCGTAGATAGATGATCGTCGCCCGTGAGGGAACAAAACCCGGCGTATCGGCCGACCCATCCACTAATCTTCGCTGTTGCGATAGGCGAGCGTTGCAGCTCCAAGAATGCCGGCGCTGTTGCGCTTCATGGCCGGAACGATAGGCGTTTTTAGCTTGAGCAGCGGCAAGAACTGTTCGTGTTGCTTCGACACTCCACCACCGACAATGATGAGGTCGGGCGTGAAGAGAGCCTCAAGCCGCGAGTAGTATTTTTGGAGTCTCTGGGCCCATTCGGCAAAACTCAGGTTGTCGCGCTCTTTGGCCGAGAACGACGCTTTGGCTTCATAATCGACGCCGTCAATCTCTAGATGACCAAGCTCGGTGTTCGGAACCAATTGCCCGTTCATAAAAAGCGAAGATCCGATTCCAGCTCCCAACGTTGTCATGATAACGAGCCCTCGGTTACCTTTGGCCGCGCCAAAGTTCATTTCTGCAACTCCTGCGGCGTCTGCGTCGTTCACAACGTGCACGTGCCTTCCGAGCTTGCGCTCAAAAAGACCATCAGCATCAAAGCCGATCCATTCCTTAGAAATGTTTGCGGCCGACATTGTGCGGCCGTGTTGGACGACCGCCGGAAAACAAATGCCAACTGCTAGCGATGTGTTTGCGCCGTCAATTTGCCTGATTAGCTCT
>JBEGPW010000106.1:0-7510 GCA_041181225.1 Actinomycetota bacterium
ACCAGGTCGCTCGCGACCGCGGCGAAACTTGGCTGAGCCGTTATGGCGGCCAGATTTCTTCTGAGTGGGAGCTCGCCAAAGGTCTTCAGCTCTTAGAAGAAGCGCCTGAGGTTTATAACCGCATGTATAAGTTCGTTGAGGCTGCCGACTGGATTATTTGGCAGCTTTGTGGCGTCTATATTCGCAACGCCTGCACCGCCGGCTATAAGGGCAACCTTCAAGATGGCGAGTATCCGAGCAAAGAATATTTGGCTGCTCTCAACCCTGACTTTGCAGATTTCGCCGAGCAGAAAATCGCTCACACCATCGGCCAGCTTGGCGACTCAGCCGGCGGTTTGACCGACGAGTTCGCCGCGCTGCTTGGGTTGCGCGCGGGAATCGCCATTGCGGTTGGCAACGTCGACGCTCACGTTACGGCTCCGGCAGCAAAAGCCACCGAGCCTGGTCAGATGGTTGCGATTATGGGCACTTCAACCTGTCACGTTATGAACGGTGCAACCCTCAGCGAGGTGCCTGGAATGTGTGGCGTGGTTGATGGCGGCATCATCTCGGGCTATTACGGTTACGAAGCCGGCCAGTCTGGTGTTGGCGACATCTTTGCTTGGTATGTCAAAAACCAAGTGCCGGGCAGCTATTACGAAGCTGCTGCTGCCGCCGGCAAGAGCATTCACGAACACCTCACCGATCTCGCGGCCCCTCAGGCGGTTGGTGAGCACGGCCTGATTGCCCTCGACTGGCACTCGGGCAACCGCTCGGTCTTGGTTGACCACGAGCTATCTGGCCTAATGATTGGTGCAACGCTAACCACAAAACCCGAGGATGGCTACCGCGCCTTGCTCGAAGCCACGGCTTTTGGAACTCGCAAGATTGTCGAGACTTTTCGCCAGGCAGGGGTTCCGGTGACCGAGTTCATTGTTGCCGGTGGTCTTCTAAAGAACACCTTCTTGATGCAGTTGTATTGCGACGTTTTGCAATTGCCGCTCAGCGTAATCAACTCGAGCCAGGGGCCGGCACTCGGGTCGGCGATTCACGCCGCCGTTGCCGCCGGTGCTTATGAGTCGGTTGGCGAAGCCGCCGAAGCGATGGGCAGTTTGTCAAAGGGCGTTTATCAACCAGACGCCGCTCGTGGCGCAATCTATGACCGTCTTTTTGCCGAGTATGAAACCCTGCACGATTACTTTGGCCGCGGCGAAAACAATGTGATGAAGCGCCTCAAGGCTTTGCGTCGAGAGGCTGTTGCCAATGGCTAAGTTTGCTGCCGAACGCGAAAAACTCTCGAACCTTCACGCCCAGCTCTTTGAAGCCGGGTTGGTGATCTGGACGGGCGGAAACATCTCGCAGCGCGTCGAAGGCGGTTTTCTAATCAAGCCGAGTGGTGTCGATTATGCCGACCTCGACGCCGACTCGATGGTGCTCTGCGACCTCGACGGCAACGTTATTGAGGGCACGCGCTCGCCGTCTAGCGACACCGCGGCGCACGCATACGTCTATCGAAACCTGCCCGAGGTTGGCGGTGTGGTTCACACCCACTCAAACTACGCGTGCGGGTTTGCCGCGGCCGAGCTCGAGATTCCTTGCGTTCTAACCTCGATTGCCGATGAGTTTGGCGGCGACATTCCTCTCGGCCCGTTTGCTGTGATTGGCGATGACTCGATTGGCGTGGGCATCGTCGAGACGTTGAAGGGTCACCGCTCTCGCGCGGTGTTGATGCGTCAGCACGGCGTTTTCACAATTGGCGAAGACGCCCGTGATGCTCTCAAGGCTGCGGTGATGTGCGAAGACGCTGCCAAGTCGGTGGCTATAGCGATGCAGGTCGGCAGACCCAAGCGTTTGCCTCAAGAAAAGATCGACGCGTTATTCATTCGTTATCAAAATGTATACGGAACGTAATCGAAAGTCATCGATTCGTAACCAGAGATGTGCGAGACTAAACTCAAGAAAATGTGAACGCTCACATCTTCCGGATTTGAGAACAGATTCTCAATGAGGTTCACCCAGCTAGATTTTGCAAAACGCCGAATCGGGGGAGACCGCGACTCTGAATGGCATGGACTCATTCAGACTAAAAATGGCGACTGGTCCGGTTGCAGTTTGAAAGGAAACGAAATGTTAAAGAAAGTACTAGGCGTTATTGCCGCAGGTGCATTCGTAGTAGCGTCTCTGACCGGTTGTGCAGCCTCTAGCACCACTGCTGAAGGTGGCCTAATTGGTGTATCGATGCCTACCCAGTCATCAACCCGTTGGATCTCAGACGGTGACAACATCAAGTCAACTCTTGAGACTGACGGCTTCACTGTAGACCTACAGTATGCAGAAGACGACATTCCAACCCAGGTTGCTCAGCTTGAGGCAATGCTAACCAAGGGCGCAAAGGCTCTTATCATTGCTGCAATCGACGGCACCCAGCTAACCGACGTTCTACAGTCAGCTGCTGACAAGGGTGTTCCAGTAATCGCTTATGACCGTTTGATTCGTGACTCGGCCAACGTTGACTACTATGCCACCTTCGACAACTTCAAGGTTGGCGTTCAGCAGGCTACTTCATTGCTAGTCGGCATGGGCGTTTACGCAACTGAAGACTCAACCTCAGCTGACGGCCCTAACGCTGCCGGCCCACTAAACGTTGAGTTGTTCGCTGGTTCACCAGACGACAACAACGCAACCTTCTTCTTCAACGGTGCAATGTCAGTTCTTACCCCACTAATCGACAGCGGAGTTCTAGTTGTCAAGTCGGGTCAGACTGAATTTGAGAAGGTCGCAACCCTACGTTGGGACGGCGCAGTTGCTCAGAAGCGCATGGAAGACATCCTTGTCGGTTCATACGCAGACGCAAAGGTTAACGGTGTTCTTTCACCTTACGACGGTCTAAGCCGCGGAATCATCGCAGCTCTAACCGACGCTGGTTACTCAGGCTCACTACCTACCATCTCAGGTCAAGACGCAGAAGTTCTTTCGGTCAAGGCTATGTTGGCTGGCGAGCAGTACTCAACCATCTTCAAGGACACTCGTGAACTTGCAAAGGTTGCAGTAACCATGGCAGAAGCCATCCTAAACGGCGAGACTCCAGAGACCAACGACACCGAGACCTACGACAACGGTGTAAAGGTTGTTCCTGCCTACTTGCTAACCCCTTACATCGTCACCAAGGACAACTACAAAGAAGTTCTTATTGACTCGGGTTACATCAAAGAAGCAGACCTAGGTTAATTCCTAAAAAGTAAATGGGTCGGTGGAGCGCTTTGCGTTCCACCGACCTACTACTTAGATCTAAAGTTAAAGAACACCAAGCAACTCAAGCAAGGCGAGGCAGACAGCTATGACACAGAACATCCTTGAGATGAAATCGATCACCAAGGTTTTTCCTGGCGTCAGAGCGCTAGATGATGTGTCTCTAAACGTTACTCGCGGCGAGATTCACGCGATTTGCGGCGAAAATGGCGCAGGCAAGTCAACTCTGATGAAGGTTCTCTCGGGTGTTTACCCGCACGGCACATATGACGGCGACATCGTTTATGAAAACGAGTCTCAGGCCTTCAAAAACATTCGCGATAGCGAAGCCAAAGGCATCGTAATCATTCACCAGGAGCTCGCTCTGAGCCCTCACCTTTCGATTGCCGAAAACATCTTTCTAAACAACGAGATCAAACGCTTTGGTTTGATCGACTGGAACAAAACCGGCGTTGAGGCTCAAAAACTTATGGCGCGGGTTGGCCTAAATGAAAAACCCGACACCAAGATTTCTGAAATCGGCGTTGGCAAGCAGCAGCTTGTTGAAATCGCCAAGGCGCTTTCAAAGCGCGTAAAACTATTGATTCTTGACGAACCCACCGCTGCCCTCAACGACGAAGACTCAGCCCACCTGCTAGATCTGTTGCGCCACCTCAAGGGCCAAGGAATCAGCTGCATCATTATTTCTCACAAGCTAAATGAGATTGCTTCGATTGCCGACAAAACCACAATCATTCGCGACGGCAAGACCATCGAAACCCTAGACATGAAGTCGGGCGAGGTAACCCAAGAGCGCATCATCAAGGGCATGGTCGGTCGCGAGATGGACAACCGATACCCGGCACACGTTGCCACCATCGGTGAAGAGATTTTAAGGGTTGAGAACTGGACAGCCCACCACCCAGAAGACAAGCACCGCGTAGTGGTCGACGGCGTGAACATTAACGTTCGCAAGGGCGAAATCGTGGGAATCGCCGGCATCATGGGCGCTGGTCGCACCGAGTTTGCTCGAAGCCTATTTGGCAAGAGCTGGGGCAGCAACATCTCGGGCAAGGCTTTTGTCAACGGCAAAGAAGCTAACGTAAGCAACATTCGCGAGGCAATCAAGAGCGGTCTGGCCTACGCCACCGAAGACCGCAAGCGCTATGGTTTGAACCTGCTCGACGACATTCGTCGCAACATCACGATTGCGTCGCTCGATAAGTTCGTAAAAAACGGGCTCGTCGACGACAACAAAGAGTTCACCGTTGCTTCGGAATATCGCGAGAGCATGAACATCAAGGCTCCGTCGGTGCTCTCAATTGTTGGCAAGCTTTCGGGCGGCAACCAACAAAAAGTTGTTTTGAGCCAGTGGATCAACGTTGACCCAGAAGTTCTAATCTTGGATGAACCCACCCGCGGCATCGACGTTGGTGCGAAATATGAGATTTACACCATCATTCAGCGCCTAGCCGACGAAGGCAAAGGCGTAATTGTGATTTCGAGTGAGTTGCCAGAGCTTCTTGGAATCTGCGATCGAATTTACGCTTTGGCCGAGGGCCGCATCACCGGTGAGGTCAGCAAAGGCGAAGCAACACCAGAGCTACTTATGAAATATATGACAGCAGAGAAGGGCACCAAATAATGAGCAACCCAGTTAGCCAAAAGACTTCGTTTCTAACGAACCTGCGCGGCCGTCTTGAAGGCGTGAACCTGCGTCAAAACGGAATTTTCGTTGCCCTCATTGCCTTGATCGCTTTCTTTGGTGTCACAACACCAAACGCGGCTTCCCTCACGCCAGACAACTGGTCGAACCTTGTGGTTCAGAACGGTTACATTCTGGTTCTCGCAATCGGCATGGTCATGGTCATTATCGCGGGCCACATCGACCTTTCGGTTGGTTCGCTGGCCGCATTCATTGGCGCCGTTGCCGGCATTTTGGTGGTTCGCCCTCTAGAGCAAGACGGCTGGGACTGGCTGCCAGCTTTGCCTTGGTGGGCCGGCATTCTAGGCGCGATTTTGTTTGGTGCACTCGTTGGAGTTTGGCAGGGTTTCTGGGTTGCCTACGTGGGAATCCCGGCGTTTATTGTGACTCTTGCGGGCATGCTTTTGTTCCGCGGCATGGCTCTGATGACCCTGCAAAACACCAACATTGGTCCTTTTCCCGACGAATTTCGCGCCATCGGTAACGGCTTCTTAGATAAAGAAAACGCGCTGGGAACATCGCTCGGTTTGGGTGCCGATTACAACGCCATGGCACTTATCGTCACCGCCATTGGCGTGGTTGCACTGCTTCTTCAGGCACTTCGTCAGCGAGCAGGTCGCATCAAATATGGCCAACCGGTTGAACCTCGAGCTTGGTTCTATGTAAAGCTCGTTGCTCTGTCTGCAATGGTGATTTACGTTGGCATTCAGCTTTCACGCGCCAACGGAATTCCATTCACCCTATTGCTCTTGGTGTTCTTGATTGTGGTCTACACAATCGTCATGAACAAAACCACTTTTGGTCGCCACATCTATGCAATCGGCGGAAACATTCACGCGGCTATGCTCTCGGGCATTAACGTACGTCGCGTTAACTTCTGGCTGTTTGTCAACATGGGCGCTCTCGCTGCAATCTCGGGTGTTTTGATTGCTGCCCGAATGAACTCAGCTGTGCCGAAGGCCGGCGATGGCTTTGAGCTTGACGCGATTTCGTCGGTATTCATCGGTGGCGCCGCAGTTCAGGGTGGTGTCGGAACCGTGGCCGGCTCAATGGTCGGTGGCATGATTCAGGGTGTGCTGGCCAACGGCATGAACCTAAACTCGGTCGGCATCGACTCGCAAATGACAGTGAAGGGTCTCGTGCTATTGCTAGCCGTTGCCTTTGACGTGTGGAGCAAGAACCGCAAATAAAACGCACTTTCTCGACCACCAACGATCTGAGGTTTGCAATGTCTAACAAAATTCGCTGGGGCGTAATGGGCGCTGGCCGTTTGGCCCGCGACGTGGTTCGTGAGGTGCAGAGCCACGGCGTGCACGTGCAGGCCATTGGCGCACGCGACCAACAGCGCGCAAACGAGTTTGCTGCTGAGCTTGGGTTGCCGAAGGCTCATCCTAGTTATTTTGACCTTGCCAACGACCCTGAGGTTGACGCGGTTTATGTCGTCACAACCAACCAGGCTCACTTGGAATGCGCGCTCACCGCGATTGCCGCCGGCAAGCACGTGTTGATTGAAAAACCTTTTGCAATGGATGCCGCCGAAGCGGCCCAGATTGTTGCCGCAGCCCGCGAGGCCGGCGTGTTTTGCATGGAGGCCATGTGGACTCGCTTTTTGCCGATGCAAATCGAACTTTTCAGGTGCATTGAAGCCGGCATGATCGGCACGCCGCAGTACCTAACCGCCGACCACAGCCAGTTCTTGCCGCCAGAGCGAGCTGACAGGCTTTGGAGCCGCGAGTTGGGCGGCGGGTCGTTGCTCGACCTCGGCGTTTACCCCATTAACTTTGCGGCGCGGCTGTTTGGCCTGCCGACCAGTTTGGTTGCGCGTGGCACATTGACCGGCGTTAACGACGGGCCTTTTGGCGATGGCGTTGGCGACGGTGGCGTCGACTCACAAGTTTCGATGATCTTTGACCACGCCGATGGTCAACGCTCAACCATGCAGGCCTGCATGACTCAACTTGGGCCTACCGACGCCACAATCTTGGGAACCCTCGGGTCAATCGTGCTCGACGGCCCGTTTTATCAGCAGAGCTCATTTCGCGTTCTGAGCCCAGCCGGCGAGGTTTTGCACAGCTATGGTTCGCTGACACCCGATGCAGGCAAGGTCTATGAGTTTCTCGAGGCCGAGGCGCGCATTCAATCCGGTGAACTCGAAAGCCCCGTTATGTCGCTCGACGAAACCGTCGCGATTATGGGCGTTATGGACTCAGTTCGCGAACAAATCGGCTACAACTACTGAAGCCCTAGCGCGGCCATCTGCTCGGCAATAAACGGGGCAAGGGTGCGCGCATAGGTTGCCGAAACGTGGCTGCCGTCGTGATAGGTAAAAGTGTGGCCGACAATCTGCGGGCAAACGCCGTCGCGACAGAAATACTTAGTCAGGTCGACGCGATAAGCGCCGGGCACCTTGGCAGCCGCCTTTGAAAGCCAATCGGTTTGCTTCAGCGCTGAGCGCTCTTTGATTGAACAATAAGCAAAATTCCTAGGATGCTTCAGCGCACACGCCGCCTGTTTGTTGTTGCCTCGAGGAACGTCGTGAATCGCAATAATCTTGGTGCCGCGATCAATCAGTGGTTGCCATGACGCCTTGAATCCGGC
>JBEGPW010000107.1:0-5515 GCA_041181225.1 Actinomycetota bacterium
CATTGTTGGGTCGATGATGCCATCAAGAACCAAGTGACCGACTTTTTTTGAAAAGAGCGTCGCATAGGTCAACCCGAGCAGACTGCCATAGCTGTAGCCGAGGTAGTTGAGTTTTTTGTCTCCAAAAACCGTGCGAATGATGTCAAGGTCGCGAGCCGCCGAAACAGTGTCGACGTGCGGCAGAATTTTGGTGCTGTTTTTTTGGCAGGCCGCGGCAAAAGTTTTGAGCGACTTCACGCTAAATTCCAAGTCTGCTTTTGAACCAAATTTTTTGCCTGAAACCCCATAGAGCAGTTGATCGGTTTGCTTTGGGTTGAGACATTGCACGGGTGAGCTGCCGCCGACGCCTCTTGGGTCAAAGCCGATAATGTTGTAGTTTTTGCGAAGTCGCGCGGTTCCAAGCTGTTCATAACCGTCTTTTATCCACTGAACACCCGAAGCGCCTGGACCGCCCGGATTAAAGAGGATGCTGCCCTGAGCTTTGCCCGAGGTTGCCGGGGCAAAAACGACAGCAATCGTTGTGGTTGCGCCCTTAGGCGAGGCATAGTCGAGTGGAACAGTGATGTTTCCGCAAGAAAACTTGCCGTTACATTCAACCAAATTCAGGGGCTGCGAGTAATAGCTCTGCAGATCGGGAGTTGGCGCGGTTTCGCGATGTGAACTTGGAATCGCCGTTGGGGTTGTGCCGTGAATGAAGCCGTCAACCGCACTGCATGAGCTGACCGCAAGGCTAAGAGCCAACGCGGTTGAGACCGCACCCAGCAGGCGCCTGGTCAAAGCCGGTTTCATCTTGACAACTTTCTGCGCAGCTGCACGGCCAAAGCTTCAAGAGCAACGAGATTGCTCACATTTGAGAGGATGCGCGTGCGCGCGACCTCAATAGCTTCGAGTCGGTGAATGGTCTGGGATGAGGATATTTCGCCGGCAAGTTGACCGATGTGGGTTACGAGGTCTTCGTTGATTAATGCGCTTTGAGTGCCCAGTTGCACGGTCAAAACATCACGATAAAGTGCAAGCAGGTCGACCAAGATGCGGTCGATGCCGTCTCGCAGGCTTCTCGTTGCCCTTCGTTTCTGGTCTTCTTCGAGCCGCTTGAACTCAACTCGATAGGCGTTTGGAATCGACTCAGCGTCTGACAGACCGAGCTGGTTTCGCAACTCGAGTTTTTCGAGCGCGTCGCGCTCGGCCGTGATGGCGTCGGCGTCTTTCTTGGCTAAGTCAAGCCAACGCTCAGCGGTAAACATCGCCGAGCTAACGGTGGTTATGTTTAGCGCCGCCATCAGGGTGTCGCGTCGACGCCCTCTGGCTTCAACCGAGGTCGCAAGCCGACGAGCCATGCCAACGTGGCTTTGAGCTTCGGCAGCCACCTGCCTAGCTAAACCAAGCTCGACCCCGTCGCGTTTGACGAGAAGCTGAGCAACGTCTTCGACGCTCGGCACTTTTAAGGCGACTTTGCGCACGCGCGAGCGAATTGTGGGCAGCAGATCGGCTTCACTTGGTGCACAAAGTAGCCAAATCGTGTTTGCCGGCGGTTCTTCGAGCGCCTTGAGAAGCACGTTTGAAGACCTTTCGGCCATGCGATCAGAGTCTTCGATGATCAAAATTCGGTAGTCGCCCATGTTTGCGCCAAAGTGTGAGCTAGCAACCAGTTCGCGAATCTCGTCGATGCCGATGATGACCTTTTCGGTGGTCAGCATTCTGACATCGGGGTGCGTTTTGCCCAGCACCAGCTGGCAAACCTGGCAGGATCCGCAGCCTTGGTTTACGCAAAGCAGCGCTGCAGCAAACGCGAGCGCTAAGTTAGAGCGGCCAGAACCCGGTGGGCCGGTGAAAAGCCAAGCGTGGTGAACGCCTTCGGCTCGCTGAGCAACTGCCTTTTGCACCTGTTGCACGGCGTCGTCTTGGCCGAGCAGGGTGTCATAAACCGCATGGTTGCTCACAAGTTGGGTGGTCGACATCAAGTTCAACCCAACAGAGTTGCAACGCGCTGGCGAATTTGGTCTTGCATTGTCTCGATGCTCTGAGAGGCGTCGACCAATAAGAAACGCTGCGGTTCGGCCGAAGCCAGCTCAAGATAGGCGCGGCGAACAGACTCGAAAAACTCGACTTTTTCACGCTCGAGTCGGTCGGGCGCGGTGCCCGTCTGGTTGCGCCGGCTTAGAGCAACCTCGGCGTCGAGGTCGAGCAAAATCGTTAGGTCAGGCAACAGGCCCTCAACAGCCCAAAGTGAAATGTTGCGCACTTCAGCGCGATCTAGCTCGCGACCAGCCCCTTGATAGGCGACCGAAGAGTCAAAGTAGCGATCGCCGAGCACGACAGCGCCGGCCGCAATCGCGGGGCGAACCTTGGTTGCAACGTGGTGAGCGCGGTCGGCCGCATATAAAAGAGCTTCGGCGCGCGGCGCAACTTCACCCTTGCGGTGCAAAAGTAGGTGTCGAATTTCTTGACCGAGCTCTGTGCCGCCAGGTTCAATCGTGCGAACGACAGTGCGGCCGGCGTCAATCAGAAAAGCCTCAAGCAAATCGGCTTGAGTTGATTTTCCGACGCCGTCAATACCCTCAAAGGTGATGAATAAACCGGCCAAAGCAAATCTACTTTCGAGTTGAACCACGTTTTACGGTGCGAGCAGGGGCAACTTTTTTGGCAGCTGCCCGACCAGTGGACCTACCCGCCTTTGGTGCTGGCTCCCCTGGCTCAAGACCTAGCTTCTCACGGCGAATCGCCAAAAGCTCGAAGGCACGGTCAGGTGACAGCTCATCTAAAGGTTCCTCTTTTGGCACAGTCGCGTTTATAACGCCGTCGGTCACATAGTTTCCGAACTGACCGGTCTTTGCAACCACCGCCAACTTGCTCGCTGGGTCTTCGCCAAACTCGCGAAGCGGTGTAGCAGCGGTTTGACGACCTCGAGCTTTTGGTTGAGCTAGGAGCGCCAGGGCGGCATCCAAGCTGATTTCAAAGATTTGGTCTTCGCTCGTGAGGCTGCGTGACTCTTTGCCACGCGTAATGTATGGCCCGAACTTGCCGTTTTGGGCGGTGATTGCAACCTTAGTTTCTGGGTCTTCGCCGATGGTGCGCGGCAAAGATAGCAACTTGAGCGCATCTTCAAACGTAATCGTGCCCGCGGTCATGGTTGCAAACAGCGAGCCGGTCTTTGGCTTGGCGGCAGCTGGGTCATTCAACAAAACGTAACTGCCAAAGCGGCCATCTTTTAGCAAAATCGGGTGGCCGGTCTCAGGGTCGATTCCGAGCTCGCGGTCGGTCACCACTGGAGCATCGATGAGCTCTTGAGCCTTAGCCGGGGTCAATTCATCGGGCGCAAGACCCTCTGGAATGTTGACGATGCGTCGACCATTTTCGTCGAAACCTTCAGCCGCTGGGTCGCCTTGAACTTCAAGGTATGCCCCAAATTTGCCGGTGCGAAGGTCGATTCCCTCAGAGATGTTGATGGTGTTGATTGCGCGCGGGTCGCCATCGGCAACGTTCTCGGCAATAAAGTGCAGACCCGGGTCTTTAGGAGTGTCGGTGCCAAAGAAAAATTCTTTTAGCCACTGGGTGCTGTCGAGCTCGCCGTCGGCGATACGGTCGAGGTCGGCCTCCATTTGGGCAGTGAACTCGTATTGCACCAAATAACCGAAGTTTTCTTCGAGGTAACGAATCAGGCTGAAGGCGATCCACTCTGGAACCAGCGCTTGGCCGCGACGAATCACATAGCCCTTGCCAATGATGTTTGAAATGATTGCAGCGTAAGTTGATGGGCGGCCGATGCCGTCTTCTTCGAGCGCTTTAACCAGGCTGGCCTCGGTGTAACGCGGTGGAGGTGAAGTTTGGTGGCTGGTGGCATTGACCTCAACCAGGTTTAGCAGCTGACCGACTGCAAGCTGGGGCAGTTTGGCCTCTTTGCTTTCGCCTTCATCGTTTCGAGCTTCGTCGGCGCTTTCTTCATAGGCAGCCAAGAATCCGCGAAAGGTTACAACTGTGCCACTGGCGGTGAACTCAGCTGATTTTCCGGCCGAAGCGCCAACCAACGGTTCGGCAACGATTTTTGCCGTGGTCGTTGAAACGCGGGCGTCTTGCATTTGCGAAGCCACGGTGCGCTTCCAGATCAGGTCATAAAGCTCGAGCGCGCGGCCATACAACACGCTTGCCAGCTCGGCGGGGGTCTTGAAAACGTCTCCGGCTGGACGAATCGCTTCGTGAGCCTCTTGAGCGTTCTTTGATTTGCCGGCATATAAACGAGGTGACTCAGAGACCAACTCAGCGCCAAACATCTCGGCTGCCTGCTTGCGAGCCGCGTTAATCGCTTGGCTCGAAAGAGTTGGAGAGTCGGTTCGCATGTAGGTGATGTGACCGTCTTGATAAAGCGACTGGGCGACATCCATGGTCTGTTTTGCCGACATGCGAAGTTTGCGCGAGGCTTCTTGCTGCAGGGTCGAGGTTGTGAAAGGCGCCGCCGGCTTGCGGGTCGAAGGCTTGGCCTCAACGCTGGCAACTTTTATTGACACGGATGAACTTGACAGCGCCGCAACTAACTCGTCGGCAGCAGTCGGCTCGAGCAAAAGCACGTTGCCGGTTAGCTGGCCGAGGTCGTTGAAGCTGTCGCCGGTTGCGATTCGTTTTGAGTCGATGCTTTGAAGTTTTGACTCAAAAACTGGTTCACCGGGCTGTTGGCTTTGAAGTTTCACTTTGACGCCGCAGTAGGCCGCCGAGACGAACGCAATGCGCTCACGCTCACGTTCGACGATTAGTCGAACGGCTGGTGACTGCACGCGACCGGCGCTCATGCCTCGCTTGATTTTGCGCCAAAGAATCGGTGAGATTTCATAGCCATAGAGTCGGTCAACGACTCTTCGAGTTTCTTGAGCGGCAACCAGGTTGGTGTCTAGCTCGCGAGTGTGCTCCAAAGCATTTTGAATGGCCTCTTTGGTGATTTCGTGAAACACCATTCGTTTCACTGGCACTTTTGGCTTGAGAACCTGCAAAAGGTGCCAGGCAATGGCCTCACCCTCTCGGTCTTCATCGGTAGCCAGAAAGAGTTCATCGGCTTTTGCCAACTCTGCTTTCATTTCGGCGAGCGCCTTGCTTCGGCCCGGCTGAATCACGTAATAAGGCTCAAAGTTGTTCTCAACATCAACAGCAAACTTGGCTAACCAACCGGTTTTGCGGTCGGCGGGAACATCTTTTGGCTCGGCTAAGTCACGAATGTGACCGACTGAGGCAAGAACTTTGTATTCACTGCCTAAGTATTTGCCAATCGTTTTGGCCTTTGCGGGCGACTCAACGACAACCAATTTCTGCGATGTTGCCAACGGGTTCCTTTCAAACATTTGCCATTTCAAGGGGCTATTGGCTCGGCGGCTGCTGAGGCATTTAGCCTGAGGGCTTCGACGTTGGTCGAAAACCCAAATGACATATAAATGTGTAGCTCAATTAAGACTTTGCTTTCGACAATACGACATGTGTCAAGCTTCGCGTGATTTTCAGCCGAAATTTCTTTTGCGAGTTGGCAGGGTTCGCG